>JAAXQB010000137.1 GCA_012329085.1 Methanosarcinales archaeon
CTTAATTGCATATAAATGCAATAATTGTTTACTGATTGTCAATTACGAAAGATTATGCAAATGGTGATTACATGTTAAATAAAAAAATTATCAGTTTAAGTATATGCATTGTGCTATTAGGTGCAATGTTTTCAGGTTGTGTTGAAGAGCGGGCAGATGAAGTAAAAATAGAAGTTCCGCAAGAATTAAACATTGCTTTGGGGGCAGGCATAGGTGGCTTAGATCCTCATGGTTCTCTTTCTGGAGATGCGCGGATAATCTGGGCGAATATCTACGAAACCCTGGTTTATTTGGATGAGAATATGCAGGTGCAACCAAGATTGGCAACCAGCTGGGAAGTATCTGACGATGCAAAAGTTTGGATTTTTCATCTACGAGAAAATGTTAAATTTCACGATAACACCCCATTCAATGCAGAAGCTGTACAATTTACATTTGAACGGCACATAAAAGAAAATCCTTTTGCTGTTGGTGTTAAAATCCAAAACATAGAAGTGATAGATGACTATATAATAAAATTTCACTTAAAAGAACCTTTTGTTCCATTTTTAAGTGAATTGACCAGAACCAGAAGTTCAATAATTAGTCCAACTTCGGTCATTACCAATGAGTTTAAACCTGTCGGCACTGGACCTTTTAAATTTGAAGAATGGATTAAAGAAGAAAAAATAGTGCTTAGTCAAAATGAAAATTATTGGGGCGGAGCTCAACCACTTAGCAAAATAATCTTTAAAATTATTCCTGATGCACACACCAGAGTAATGGCTTTCGATGCTGGTAAAATAGATATTATAGGGATTGGTCGTGGAGACATTCCGCCTGAAAAAATCACAAGATTAAAAAATGACCCGCAGGTAACATTTAAATCCAAATTATCTATGAATACGGTATGGTTGGCTTTAAATCAAGAAAATGAGTTTCTACAAGATTTAAAAGTAAGAAAAGCCATCAATTATGCTATAAATCCAAAAAGCATATTAGAACATGTAATAGAAGGATTTGGAGAAGTTGCTGTTGCTCCTTGGTCTCCAACACAAATGTTTGGCAAGGCTCCTGGGTTGGAATTGCCTGATTACAATCCAGCTAAATCACAAAGATTGTTGACTGAAAGTGGATGGATAGATGCCAATGGTGATGGCATATTAGATAAAGATGGAACACCATTTAAAATTACTTTAATAATTGAAAATAGACATCCTTGGCGAGGAATTGCTGAAGTAGTTCAATCACAATTACGAAACATAGGAATAGATATGGAACTTATTGAATTGGAACGAGGTGCTTTTAGTAAATTGTTACGAGAGCGAGATTTTGATATAAGTGGCATCAGTGGCAGAGGATTACCATCAAATGATCCTTATATGCATATTTCTAACTTTTACCATTCTAAATATGGTTTTAGAATTGGAGAAAAAGCACCTAATCCAAGCTTGATTAATAATCCTGAATTAGATGCATTGATTGAAAAATCAATTAGTGTAGTCTGCCCAGAAGAAAGAAAGAATATGTATCATAGGATGCAGGAAATAATTATTAATGAATCAGTAGGTGTCTATCTTTATCATAGTTTGCGAGTCACTGCACTACAAGAAAATGTCAAAGGCTTTGAAATATCTGGTGGATTTTGGAATTTATGTTTAAGGGGTGTGCGTTTAGAATGATTGAATGCAATTTAAGGGGTAAAAAATATGCAAGAAACTGAATTAGAGAAAGCTATTAAATTTCATGGGCACCTATGCCCGCCTATAGTTTTTGGAGTGCGAGCATCTAAAATAGGATTGGAGAAATTACGAGCTAAAAGACCAGACGATGAGGAAATAGTTGCTATTATTGAAAATGATTCTTGCATGGTTGATGCCATTCAATCAGTTAGTGGTTGCACACTTGGCAAGGGAAATTTAATCCTTAAAAATTATGGAAAAATGGCAGTAACTTTTATTAATCGAGTAAATGGGGAAGCCATTCGATTAATGGTAAAGGAGGAAATTTTAGAAAATTTAATGAATTCTAATTTTGGAAAAGCGCGAAGAGATGGAAATTTATCAAAGATCGAGATGATGGAATTAACTAAGAAAGTATCGCAGCAAATGATGGAAATTTATGATGGGGAATTATTTAATATTAAAAAGGTTCAAATAGAAATTCCTAAATTTGCACGAATTTTTAGATCGATTCGATGTTCAGTTTGTTGTGAATCTTTTGGCGAGAAATTTGGCAGAGTTAAAAATGGGGGAATTGTTTGCATCCCGTGTTTTGAGGGGGTGTGATAATGAAAAAAATTATTATTTTAATTATATGCATTGTGCTTATTGGCACAATGTTTTCAGGTTGCGTTGAAGAGCAAGCAGAAGAACCAAAAATAGAATCTATACAAGAACTTGTAGCTGGATTAGGAAGAGACCCAATAGAAGCAAGAGGTGCACATCCATATCTTACAAGAATTGTTGAAAGATTAGTCTTTTCAGACTTTGATATGAATCCAAAACCGGGACTTGCTACTTCATGGAGTGTATCAAATGATGGGCTGACTTGGACAATTAACTTAATGGAAGGTGTAACATTTCATAATGGTGCAATATTTACAGCAGAAGATGTGAAATTCAATATAGAAAGACTGATTGACAAATCTCCAATGCGTTTTGGTTCCATACAATCAATAGATATTGCTAATGCAAATACAATAAAAATTACACACAATGAAACATTTGCACCATTCATACGAACTTTAACAGGCATATCAATATTTCACCCAGATTCATTTGATGAAGAAGGTAGAGTGGATAAATCTATTGGAACAGGTCCATTTAAACAAGTTAAATGGATTGATGATAATAAATTAATAATGGGGAGAAATGAGCATTATTGGGGTGGAATACCAAAATTAGAACGAATCACTCTAAAATTCATTCCAGAACCAACTACAAGAGTCATGGCATTAAAAGTGGGTGATATAGATATGATTATTGATACAGGTGGAATCCTGCCCGAATCTGTGCCTATGCTTGAAGCCAACCCAAATATTGAAGTTATTGCAAGTCCGATAGTCACACCACATTATTTAACATTTAATAATAATAAAACGCCTTTTAATGATGTTCGAGTAAGATGGGCTGTGCGATATGCCATAAATAGAGAAGATATTATTCAATATGCAATGGAGGGGTTCGGCATTCCAAGTGGAAGTGTTATACCACTCGTATTTGTGGATTGGTCAAATACTAACATTCCTTGTGAATTTAATAATCCAAATAGAGCACGAGAATTATTACAAGAAGCAGGATGGGAAGATACTGATGACGATGGTATATTAGATAGAGATGGGCAAGAATTTAGAGTGGTATTTCTTTTATCTAGTGGGCTTGTTGGACGATGGCCATATGTGACAATTGCTGAGATTGTGCAGGCTCAATTGCGAGAAGTTGGAATTATCGTTGATTTACAAACAGTAGATAGCGGTCTTTGGAGGGACATGTTGAGAAATGGTGAAGTTTATATGACAATTCGCCCATTTGCGGGAAGGGATATTTCTCACCGCACTCGATTGCATGAATGGTTTCATTCTAAAGGCGTGGTAAATAATATAGCAGGGCAATTTTATCATAATAAAGAGATTGATTTATTAACTGATGAATTATTGCAAACGGTGGATGAAAATAGGGCACGAGAAATATCTTTTAAAATACAAGAAATTATTGCTGATGAAGTACCAATGATTCCAATGTATGATGAGATAATGATTAATGCTGTCCGAGATAATGTTAGAGGATATAGACCACACCCAAGATTTATTATTAATTGGGAGGAGATTTATATTGTTTGATTGCGTATGATTTCTATGTTAAGCGATTGTTTTTCATCTAAATTATTATTGCAAATATTTATTTTTTGATTATTTAGTGTTACAAATAAAAAGATATTTATAACTTAATTGCATATAAATGCAATAATTGTTTATTCATCAACAATTATTTAAAAATTATGTAAATGGTGATTACATGTTAAATAAAAAAATAATTAGTTTAAGTATATGTATTGTGCTATTGGGTGCAATGTTTTCAGGATGTGTTGAAGAGCGGGCAGAAGAGCCAGACGATACAGTAAAACAAGACACCACCCAACATCTCAATATCGGAATTCGTTCACTTGGGCATGCAGATGGATTTTCTGATCCTGCTATTGGATGGACTGGTTGGTTTTCCAGAAGAATAGGGGTATATGAAAATCTTATAGGATTAGACCATGATATGAATTTAAAACCATGGCTTGCAACAAGTTGGAGTGCCATAGATGATGATACATGGCGATTCCAACTTAGAGAAGGCGTAACATTTCATGATGGCACAACATTTGAAGCAGAGGATGTAAAGTATTCATTAAATCGACTTATTGATGAAAATAGTGCCGTATTCAATCCGCGTGCACAACCACTTCTTAATATTGAAAATATTGAAGTTATAGATGAACACACTATTGATATAACAACCAATGGAACCTTTGCACCACTTATATACCATTTAACAGATCCGCTTATGGCAATAATAAGTCCAGAGTCGGTAGGCAAAGAAAAAATTCCAGTAGGAACAGGTCCATTTAAATTTATTAATCAAGAAATAGGCGTATCCATATCAGCAACAAGATTTGATGATTATTGGGATGATGTAGCAAAGCTTAACTCAGTAACATTTAAATTAATTCCAGATGCTACAACAAGAGCAATGGCATTAGAGGCAGGAGATATTGATATTGCACTTAGTATTTCACCTATTGATGCAATGCGATTAAAGAATAAAGATGGGATAACAATTGAAAAAATGGAAACCACCCGGGCGTTTTTCTTAATATTAAATACCAATCAAACTCCATTAGATAATAAAAACATAAGGCAAGCAATAAGTTATGCAATTAATAGAGATGGAATTGTAGATGCGGTATTAGAAGGCATTGGAGGGACCCCCGCAGGAACATTATTCCCACATGCATTACCTTGGGCAAATAGAGATATTAAACCTATTCATAATGTAAGCGTAGCAAAAAATCTTCTTGATAATGCAGGACTCAAAGATTCAGATGGAGATGGAATTAGAGAATACAATAGAATGCCTTTACAACTCGATTTTATTATTTCAACACATAGGGAAGAATTTTTAACAATCGGAGAAATAATCAAATCAAATCTTAAAGAAATTGGTATTGAAGTTACATTAGAAACATATGATCTTGGTGCAGTACGAGAAAGAAGAAGAGACGGGGATTTTTCAATTAGTATATCTTCATGGGGTACAGCACCAAGTGGGGATCCTGCATATATTCTTGATTTATTAATTGCAACTGATGGAGTGGATAATCACGGAAGATTTTCCAATCAACAGATTGATGAACTTCTTGAAAGAGGAAGAACAACAGTTAATGTTGATGAAAGAATTGAAATATATAACGAAATACAAGTATTGCTTAATCATGAAAAACCAATAATTCCATTATACCACCAAATATTAATGCATGGTATGCGAGATGACATCAAAGGACTTTATGTGCATCCAGCAGAAATGTATTTACTACACAATAAAGTGTATATTGCAAAATAAGAAATCTGCGTGAATCCTGCGAAAGCTTGCGGATATAAGATTTAAAGTATGTGTCTATCTCATTAAAATCGATGTCATAAGGATGTCTATTTACATGTATTTTTGCAGATAGTTGCAAGTTTTAAATTCAAAATAGATATCATAAGGATGCGTCCTTATAAATCCGCAATTATGTTAAATTTAACTTATTGTGGCCCTTGATAGTGAAATATAGTAGCGAGACACATACGATTTAAAGAACGAGTGATAAGTTATAATGCATGTATGGATGAAAAAAATCTGCGGATATAAGATTTAAAGAACAAACGCTAAATTATAATGTAATATACAAATAAAAAAATGTATGTATGAAAACTATAAAAAATCTAACTTGTGAATATTGGAATAATAGAGCAGACGATTATAACAAGATTCGCAAACAAG
>JAAXQB010000107.1 GCA_012329085.1 Methanosarcinales archaeon
AAAAAGATATAGATTCTGTTCCATCAACACTAAAACAATCCATAAATGCAGAATATATTAAAGGAGTTGGTAAATTGCCTAATAGATTGCTTATATTAATTGATTTAAAAAGTGTTTTAAAAGGAAGTTAAATTTATGAAATTTTGTTTAAATGGAGATGATGCATGGAAAGAAGGAATTCTTTCAATTGAAAATAATATTCTATCACTTGAAGAAGATAATAAAAGTAAAAAATCATTTGAAATTGACATAATAGACATAAAAGATTTAAATCAAAGTATTCAAAATGAAACTCCTATTATGATTATAAAATCAAAAAGTAATGAAAATCAAGAACTTTTATCAACTTCAATTGCCATGAGTTTAGATTCATTGAATAGTCTTCAAAAAGACCTCATTCTTAGATTGGAAATATTTAAATTTGATATTTATTTTACACATGCAGGAGAAGGAGGTGTATTATCTCTTGAAGATAACATAAATCTTACAAAAGGACTGCTTAAAATTACAGAATCTGCTCTTTGGATAATAGGAAAAGAGAGTTGTGCAAGAATTTCATGGGAAAATATAATAAATGCAGAAATGAAGAAAAGGAGTCGATTTAAAGGTGAGGAATATGGGGCTGTTGCAATTGAATATTTTAAAGATGATAGTATTGAATCTGGGGTGATATCTACAATAGTTATAACAAAAGGCGATGCAATCACTTTACTTAAAAGACATATACAAGAACTTTTAAATAAATATAAAATAAATGAAGATTTGCATGAAATTGAAAAACAAATACTTACAATGGTGTATGCAGGTGCATTCGAAATTTCGATGGGTGATCTCGAAAATTCCGCAGAAATGTTCGACATAAGTGTATCGGATCTGGAGTCGCACATAGATAGATTGACAGAACTTGACATTATTTCTTTGAATAAAGAAACTGGTGTAAAAGTACTCACAAAAAAAGGAATAAAATTAGTAATTGAATTAACAAAAGAAGGAACTTTCGGAGGTTAAATAAATATGGCAAAAATATTAGTAGTAGATGATGCCGCTTTTATGCGGGTAATGTTAAAAAACATTTTAAAAGCAAATGGACACGAAGTAATTGGAGAGGGTGAAAATGGAATGGATGCTCTTGTTAAATATGAAAAATTAAAACCAGACATTGTGACAATGGATATTGTAATGCCAGAATTAAATGGAATTGAATCCACAAAAGAAATTATTAGAAATTATCCTGATGCAAAAGTAGTAATGTGTACTGCTATTGGACAGCAAGCAAAAGTTCTTGAAGCAATGAAAGCAGGTGCAAAAGGATATATTATAAAGCCATTTCAGGCACCAAAAGTGATAGCAGAATTGGAAAAAGTACTTGGTTCATAGAAATTAATATAATGGTCATGTGTAGCCCATAAACATATCTTTTGAACTTAAAATTAATATGATTGGAAAAATAAAAGTACTTGTAGTTGATGACTCTGCATTTATGAGAGTTTTAATTTCAGATATGATAAGTGAGGATGATGGAATTGAAGTGATTGGTATTGCACGAAATGGTAAAGAAGGAGTTTTAAAAGCAAATTCACTTATGCCTGATGTTATAACAATGGATGTTGAAATGCCGAAAATGAATGGCATCGAAGCATTGAGATTAATATTATCAGAACGAAAAGTACCCATCATAATGTTAAGTGCCCTTACAAAAAAAGGAGCAGATACTACACTTGAAGCATTGAATATTGGTGCATTTGATTTTATTACAAAACCATCAGGAACCATCTCTCTTGATATAGAATCTGTTAAATCCATTCTAATATCTAAAATAAAAGATGCATATGCTAATAGAAAAAATATAGCACTTTTTTCAAATAAACAATCATCAAGCATCAAAAATCTAACTGTCAAATCAAATAACCATTTAGATTTTACTTATGGAGATAAAAAAGTTCATAGAATACGCACCCCCACAGAGTCTAAATTAAGTAAAAAAGTTGTTATTATTGGTGCTTCAACCGGAGGTCCAAAAGCATTACATGAAATATTTTCTGAATTGCCACAAGATCTTGATGCATGTGTGCTTGCAGTTCAGCATATGCCCCCTTTTTTTACACAATCATTATCAGAAAGACTTGATAAAGCATCACAACTAATTGTTAAAGAAGGATCCAATCAAGAGCAAATAGTCAACGGCTCTGCATTTGTGGCACCGGGGGATTTTCATATGATTATAAGATATAAAAAATTACTTCTTAATAAAGGTCCACATTTACATGCAATTAGACCTGCTATTGATATTACAATGGAATCAGTTGCTTTGAATTATGGTTCGTCCGTGATAGGAGTTATCTTAACTGGTATGGGTAAAGATGGTGCAATGGGAATAAGTGCAATAAAAAAAGCAGGTGGTACAACAATAGCATGCGATGAACAGACTTCTGTTATATTTGGTATGCCAAAAGAGGCAATAAACACAGGTTATGTAGATTATGTATTGCCATTGCATAGAATTGCAAGGAAAATAATAAAACAAGTTGATGCATAGATGAGATTTTTACACATTTTAAATAGGAATTAAAAAAAATATGGATATTGACATTTCAGAATATCTTGATATGTTTGTTGAAGAAACAAGAGATCATCTTCAAAAATTTTCACAAGATTTAATAGAACTTGAAAATATAAAAGGAGAAAATTCAAAATCAGATAGAGCAGAACTATTGGACAGTCTTTTTCGTGTTGCACACACAATAAAAGGGATGTCAGGCTCAATGGATTTTAAAAATATGGAAAAATTATGCCATATAATGGAAAATCTATTAGATGAGCTTAAAAATAATATAAGACAAGTAACACCAGATATAATTGATATTTTGCTTAATTGTTTTACAAAATTAGAAGAACTCACGGATTGTATTGAAAATCAAAAATCTGACGATATTGATATATCTGAAATATTAGGTATATTGAATAATTTAAAATATAATGAAAAACAAAATGTATCTAAAATAGAAAATTTAATCCAACCAATAACGAACACCCCAGAATTTAATAACGAAAAGAATTATTCATTAAAAATTACAATAGATAAAGCTTGTAATTTAAAAGGAGTGCGAGGATATTTAATAATTGAAGAAATATCTAAAATTTCAGAAATTATTGACACAATTCCTTCAAGAGTAGATATAGAAGAGGGTAAATTTGAGCATAGTTTTATTGTAATTATACCACAGAATCCAGAGAAAAGGGAAACATTGATAAAATCTATATCATCACTTGCAGAAGTGCATGCTGTCGAAAATCAAAGATTTTCTCATACGCCTATTCGTTCCGAACAAGCTGTCGAAAATCAAAGATTTTCTCTAACGATTGTTCGTTCCGAACAAACTGTCGAAAATCAAAGATTTTCTCATACGCCTATTCGTTCCGAACAAGCTGTCGAAAATCAAAGATTTTCTCATACGCCTATTCGTTCCGAACAAGCTGTCGAAAATCAAATATTTTCTCCAACGCTTGTTCGTTCCGAACAATCTATTAAAATAGAAGATATGAATCAGCAAAAAAAGGAAGATTCAATAATTGAAAAAGATATTGATTC
>JAAXQB010000378.1 GCA_012329085.1 Methanosarcinales archaeon
ATACTCTATTTTATTATTTTACCAACGGTATGTGCAGTATCAGTTTCTTTAAATCCTCCAAGAATTACAGTTCGTGCCGATTATTTAACAGAAGTTCGGCATATAGGAATTACAAATCCAAGTACATCTGCAATTAGAGTTAATCTTGTAGGGGATGCAAGAGGATCAGAAATTACATTTGGATCCAATAATTTTATACTTGGAGGTGGAAATACAAAGGATGTACCAATAACTTTTAAAATGGGGCGAGGTAATTTTGAAGGAGAAATCCAACTAAGAATTACTAATGCAAATCAAAATGTCAATGGATTATCACCGGGTATAAAAATTCCAATTCCTGTGAGAATATTTGCAACAGATGCCATTCCATACCCAAAACAACAAGCTGCACAACCACAAGCTGCAAATCAACAAGCTGCACAACCACAAGCTGCAAATCAACAATCAACACAGAATAATGAAAGAAAAGAACTTACAACAGATCTAACAATACCTACACCACAAGGCGAACTTTCACCAATACCATCAGGAATGAAACAAATTCCTATAAAAGAAGAACTGCCAACAATAAAAGAAAAAGCACCACAAAATGAAACAAACGAAACAAATATATCCTACACACCCAATCAAGAAATTAAATCCAATGAAGTAAATGAAATTTTTGGAATTACTCACACCCAGATTATATATGGAATTATTGGAATTTTATGCATTGCAGTAGCAGCTTTTGCATATAATAAATTTGGTTCTAAAATCAATTTACCAAAGATAAATCTAACAAAAATTGGCAAGGGCAACAATAATAAAGCATTATCAAAAACTCAAGAAAATACACAACCAAGTGCTAATAAAAAAGTATGGAGGTGAATCATATAGCCATTAACAGTAACATACATTTTAACATTTTAAAAAAAAACATCCACGATTATACAGGAGTAGATTGTAGCAAATATAAGGATAGTTATCTTCAAAGAAGAATAACACTTAGAATGAAGGAATTAAAAATTCCATCATATGATTTATATTCTAAATTTTTAAAAAACGATAAAAATGAATATAAAATTTTAATGGATGGCATAACTATAAATGTTACTGAATTTTTTAGAGATAAAGGAACATATGATTATATTCAAAAAAAATTAATTCCCAGCATAATTTCAAGTAAAATCGATCGGAATGCTAAAACGATAAGAATATGGAGTGCGGGGTGTTCTATTGGTATGGAACCATATTCAATAGGAATTATTTTACACGAATTATTTGGAAGTAAAATAAATAATTTTAAAATATATATTCTTGCAACAGACCTTGATAAAAAAGCTCTCGATGTTGCAAAAAAAGGTATTTATGATAAATCCGTATTTAAATATATGAATAAATTTATAATTCAAAAATATTTTGATATCGAAGAATCAGAAGGCAATGTTAAATATGCCATAAAAGACAAAGTTAAAAATCTTGTGAAATTTTACAATTATGACCTTTTTTCAAATTCAAAATATTCTCATTTTGATTTAATACTTTGTAGAAATGTTATGATATATTTTACCAAGGAACTTCAAAATAGATTAATATATGATTTTCATAATTCATTAAATGATGGTGGTTATTTAATAATTGGAAAAACTGAATCGATGACAGGAGATCTTAATAGCAGATATTTATGTATAAATGCGAGAGAAAAAATATATCAAAAAAATTGAAAATATATGACTGGGTTGCTTAACCGAAAACACATGAAAATGAATACTATATTTTAAACATTAACACCATCAAGATTTATATTTTTATTAAAAAATGATGTAATTATTGAGTTTTTTTTTGCATATAATTTTTAAATACACAGCTCCAAAGAGAATTTCCTTATAAAAACTCATTCCAAAAAGTTTTCGAGAAGAACTTTATTCTAAATTTTTTTTCTTTGAAAAAATTTTGTTTGAAAAAATTTTGTTTTCGTTCTAAATAATCGTTATCTTGTATGCTTTTTTTTAATCTATATATATATTATAACTTATCACTTGTTTTTTAAATTTTATATCTACAAACTTTCGCAGATTACACAGATTTTTTTTATTTATTGTTTTATATTTTTATTTTATTATGACTCATTGGATAAATAAATCACTTTACTTTTTTTTTATCAAAACAAAATTGAAATAAATAAAATTAAAGCTAAACACATAAAAATACAAATAAGCACAAACCAATCTATTTTATTCATGGTAAGTTCAAAAAATGAAGTTCTAAATTGACCTTGATAGCATCTACATTCCATTGCTATCGCTGTATTATTTGCGGCACGAATGGAATTGGAAATTATTGGTATTGCCATTGTCGAAATTCTTTTTATGGGATTGGACATATTTACACCTCGCGAAATTTGTGCGGATTTAATTTCATTTACACTATCAAAAAGCAATGGTATAAATCTAATAGAAAGAGAAATACAAACTGCAAGGTCAAATGATGTTATACCCATCCATTTAATTGGAAAAAATCGAAGTAATCGTTCAATACCGAGCGTAATTAAACTTGCATGCGTTGTTACAACAAGAATAGATGAATATAAAATAAGTAAGGAAAATCGCATAACAATAAATGCACCTTGCTCTAATCCTTTTTGAGTTATATGAATAAATCCGTATGAAAAAAATGAATTATAATCTGGAGTTAATAGTGCATGCATAAGAAATATAAATATAAAAAATATTGATATTGGCTTTAAATGTTTAATATATACAATTGGATTTAATTTTGATATAAATGCAATTAATAAAAAGATTAAAAAAATAAAAAGAAGTTCAAAAATTGTGCTTGTTTTGAAAATAATGATGCTTGATATTATTATTGTAACAATCTTTACACGCGGATCAAGATTGTGTATTATTGAATTTTTTGGAACATAAGCAAAGAATGATTTCATTTCATCACTTCTATATTATAATGGATTTTATTTCATCTATTGCATCATCGACTGTGTATATGTTATCTTGAATAGAAAATCCCCTCTTTTTTATATCTCGCAGGAGTTTATTTATGATAGGAATTGGATTTTGAATTGAGTGCAAATATTCAGAAGGCGTTCCTTTAAATTTGATTTTTCCATGTTCCATTAATATTATTGTGTCTGAAAGTTCAAGTAAATCTTTTATATTATGCGATACCATAATTATTCCAATTTTATTTTCTTTACACTTATGGATTTTTTTTAGAATTGATATTAATTGCTGTTTAAAAGAAAAATCCAATCCTGTTATAGGTTCATCAAGAATGATATATTTTGGTTTTAAAATTAAAATTCCTGCAAGTGCAACCAATCGTATTGTTCCCCCACTTAATTTAAAAGGATTCTTGTCAAGAATTACTTTATCAAGCCCTACTAGTTCAAGTGATTCATATACTTGTTTTTCAATTTCTTTTTTAGACTGTATATTATGTGTAAAGTTATATGCGGAGAGAAATCGTAAATTATTTTGATTGGATTGTCCTCTAAATAAAGAAGATTTTATATTTATATTTGACACACTATATATGTAATCTTTCAAAGATATGTCCTTTTTAAGACCAAAAATAATATCTTCATATACAGTTTCTGAAAATATTTGGTTTTGCGGTCTTTGAAATAACATTCCAATTAATTTCTTTACTTTATTTTCTTTTGTATGTAACCCATCTACTTTAATTTCTCCTGAATCTGGCATAAGTAATCCATTAAAATGTTTAATTAGCGTGGTTTTTCCAGAGCCATTATCCCCAATTATTCCTACAAATTCATTTTCGTGAATGGTAAAACTAACATTATCAAGTGCTTTTAGTTTAAAAGGAAGGGTTTTTTTATCACATTCTTGAAAAGAATATGTGTCATATGAATAACTTATGTTTTTGACATTAATTGACATATTGTATTTAAGAGTTCAGCATAGAGATTTAAATTCATATTTTTATTACTATCGATGCTTATATTTTTATTAATTTTTTGCAATGCATTCTTAAGTTTAATTAAATCTGGAACTTCAATTCCAAAATTTTCTATATTTTCATTTTTAAACAATTCATTTGGCGTAGTATCTGATACTATATTGCCTTTATTCATTAAAATTACACGATCTGCCCTTAATATTTCATCAATTTTATGTGTGCATAGAATTATGGTTTTGCCCTTCGATTTAAGCCTATAAATAAGATCCATAACGATTTTTTGTGTAGATTTATCAAGCATAGAAGTCACTTCATCAAATACAATATAGGTAGGATTCATTGCAAGCACGCCTGTAATTGCTGCCATTTGCATTTGACCGCCACTTAAATGTTTTGGATGGTAATCTCTATATTTTTGCAATCCTGTTTCATGCAATGCTTTATCTACTCTCGTTACAATTTCTTTTTGGGAAAGTGCAAGATTTTCAAGACCAAATGCAATATCTTCTTTAAGTGTTGTACCTATGAATTGAAGTGCTGCATCTTGAAAAACCATTCCAACAGTTTGCCGAATTGTTTGTATATTTTTTATATTTTTTGAATCCAATCCATCTATTTTAACAGAGCCTTTACAAGGAGTCTGCAATGCATTTAAATGTCGCACAAGTGTAGTTTTTCCACAACCATTGCCACCTATAATTGCTATAAATTCACTTCTTTTAATTGTAAGATTTATATTATTTAATACAATTTCGCCTATTTTGTATTTAAACCCAAGGTTTTCTATTTCAATCATGTAATATTGGAAATTTTTTGACAATAAATGATGCCACAATGATTTCTACAAGTCCCCCCATTAAAAATGGAACCATTCCTACTGCAATTGCTTTTGAAAAGCTTATATCTGCAATAAGCATAAGTTGAGGAATACCAAATAAATATACTGTAAAAAGCCCAACAGCCATAAAAAGAATATTAAAAAGAATATTTGGGGTGCCTTTTTTTTCACATAATGCACCAATAATAGCTGCTGCAAATATAAATCCTATAATGTAGCCGCCTGTTGGACCGATTAAAACCCCAAATCCAGAAGTTCCGCCTGCAAATACTGGAAATCCAACTATTCCAATAAATATATATATGATGACACTTATTGACCCCCATTTAATTCCAAGCATGGCACCTGCTATAAAAACAAAAAATGTTTGTAGCGTACTTGGTACTGGACTAAATGGAATTGGAATTGATATATGTGCACCAATTGCAATCATTGTGGCAAAAAGTGATGCAAATACCATTTTTTTAATTGTGTCTGAACTTGAAAGAGTAGTTGATATATTTTTATTATCCATAATTTTTTTTTAAAATTTTATGTAGTTAACTCAATTAATTTATTGGTTAACTAATTTAATATCAAAAGGAATGCATTAAATATAAGGATTGCGATTTATTATCAACACAAGATTGCTTTAAAATTTATCAATGCCTAATCCAAACTATTAATTAACAATATGCAATAATAAATACTTAAAATGGTTGAAAACGAGAAATTAAAAAATCAGATTTTAAAATGGGCTAATCAATATGCAAAAAGAAATTGTTATAAATTAAACAGTGATATTGAAATATTAGATATTGTAATATCTGGTCTTGCTGAAAATTTGAAAAAATATAAGGTAATGTATTGCCCATGCCGTATAATATCTGATGATATTGAACAAAATAAAAAAATAATATGTCCTTGTATGTATCATAAAGATGAGATTAAACAACAAGGATCATGCCATTGTGTATTGTTTTTTAGCAAGTAAATTTTTTTTAATAGCACATTCGGAAAGCTCATTCGGAACGAATGGGCGTATGAGAAAATCTTTGATAGCTCATTTGGAACAAATGAGCGTTACAGGAAATTCTCAAAGAGAATTTCCTTCTAAAAATTTCTCCTTTGGAGAAATTTTGTTTTCGTTCTGAATGTGCGATTAATCTAATAAAGATTTGTTAGTAAATTTTATAGATTATTGGCAAATTACTCCAAATAAAACAATGCATTTTAGTTGGGTTACAGATACAAAAGTGACTGAAAATAATGTTTATAAAATCATGCGTGGTGGCAGTGCACGATGGAAAATTGAGAATGAAACCTTTAAT
>JAAXQB010000264.1 GCA_012329085.1 Methanosarcinales archaeon
AATCAGATAACCGATATCTCGCCTCTTTCAGGTCTTACCAGTCTAACTTCGCTTCATCTTGGGGGCAACCAGATAACCGATATCTCGCCTCTTTCAGGTCTTACAAGTCTAACCTCGATTGGTCTGGGAGGCAACCAGATAACTGACCTTTCGCCTCTTTCAAGTCTTAATAGTCTAATTTGGCTTAATCTTGGGGGCAACCAGATAACCGATATCTCGCCTCTTTCAGGTCTTACCAGTCTAACCTCGCTTCATCTATGGAATAATCAGATAACTGACCTTTCGCCTCTTTCAGGTCTTACCAGCTTAACCTCGCTTTGTCTTTGGGGCACCCAAATAACTGACCTTTCGCCTCTTTCAAGTCTTACTAGTCTAACTTGGCTTAGACTTGCATGGAATCAAATAACCGACATCTCACCTCTTTCAGGTCTTACTAGTCTAACCTCGCTTAGTCTTGAATGGAATCAGATAACCGATATCACAACATTGTCTGAACTTACCGAATTGAGAAATCTTAATATAGATAATAATCAAATTATTGATATAACTTCACTTTTCTACTTAACAAAACTTGGGGGATGGGGTGGCATGAGACGAGAAGGAGTAGATATTCATCTTAGTCTGCGGAATAATCAGATAATCGATCTTACGCCTTTAGTAAATAATAGGGGGATTTCTGAAAATGACGGAATTGACCTTCGAGGGAATCCATTGAGTGAGACTTCTATTAATATTCATATTCCTAAACTTCAAAGAAGGAGAGTGAATGTATTAGATGATATTGAGGATCTAACTCGAGTGGTTGAGGCAATGAGCACTCCTATTTTTTATAATGCTGTTAGGGATATTAAATATAAAGGAGTTCCTGCACAAAAAGGAATTTTGACAGGGCACATACAAGGATTCCCTACTCATGAAAATTCATTTGTTGTACTTAGTACAGGCCAAGCCTCAAAAGCACCAGGTCAAGTTCAATCATTTGCCTCGACAAACATGTGGGGGCGCCATAAAGTAAATTTCAGCCCATATGGATATGATGCTTTTGATTTAATTAGGCTTTCCATAGAATTTGAAATTCCTGATAATGCCAGTACTATCTCATTTCAATATAAATTCGCTACAGAAGAAAGCCCATGCTTTCTTGAAAGTGTTTTCCGTGATTATTTTAGACCTCTTTTAGAAGTGCCTGAACTTAATATTTCTAAGACACTTTCGATATTGCCGGACGATAGCGTTTACACCTCTGTTCACAATGCTGCCCCTTATTTTATTAACATCCCTGAGGGAACATCTCGTACGCCACAACCTCCATTTCCAGTGCCAAATGACATTGTGTATAATTCTATAATAGCATTACAGATTGTGGAAACTGATGTCTCTGCATTCCAGGGTAAAACGGCAATCTTACACCTTGAAATTGCCGATGCTTCAGATTCTATTTTTGATAGTGCAATATTTATTGATAATTTAACTTTTAATGTATGTGAAGATGTTGTGACTGTTCCACGAGATCCTATGATTGTTATTCCAAATACAATTAGAGTTCTATATGACAATGAGGTTCATACATTAAACTTGGAAGAATATATAAAGGGAGTTGTGCAAAAAGAGATGGGTCCTGATTTCATAAAGGCTGTTCTTACGAAATGCGGAAGTTGGCCTGAAAATACGCAGTATAGGCGAGAGCTCACCAATGAGGAGTTGCATGAAGTATTAAAAGCACAAGCAGTCGCTGCCAGAAGTTTTGCTATTGCAGCAATAAATGGAATGTGGACTAATGGTAAACAATATGGAGTTCATATAGTGGCAGATGAAAGAGATCAAGTTTGGATGCCATCTCCAATAGGGGGTTATGATCAAAGGATAATAGATGCCGTTGAAGCAACACGAAATCAAATAATTACGCATCCTGGTAATAGAAATGTTGGTGTGTATGGTAGTATAATTGGAGCCTTTTTTTCCAGTTACGGCAATCAAAGAAACCTTCCATTTTGTACAACATTAATTCCAACTCAGGCTAATTGGCTAAATGATTGGCCATATTTACAACCGGTAAATAGTTATGGTCCACTTAATAGAGTGGGAACTCATCGAGTGGGTCATGGAGTGGGTATGTCTCAATGGGGAGCTGCACATCTTTCTGCTCGAGGATTTACATATATTCAAATATTAGAACACTATTTTACAGATATTGGCGTTGTGGAAGCAGGGCGAACAGCAAATAAAATACTAAGCTTTGAGGTTCACTCTCCAGTTGAGTTAAGGATCTTTGATTCTGCTAATCGAGTTACTGGTGTGGTGAATGGAGTGGTAAAGGCAGAAATACCAGGTTCTATTTACGATTCTGATGCTAAAAGAGTGACCATTGTTCCGCCTCTTGATACTTATCGGGTCGAAATTCATGGAAGTGAAGATGGCACATATGGATTCTATGCTACATTATTTCATGAAAATGAAACAACTGATTTTGGAATTGGTAATGTTGCTATAGTAGATGATGCAGTTCATCAATTTACCATTAATTGGAGTGCTCTTGATGATGGTGAAAAAGGTGTTACTATGGAAATAGATTCTAATGGAGATGGTATTTTTGAGGAGACTATAACTATAGGGCTACAGCCTATAATAACAAGTCCAATTGATCAAATATTTGAACAAAACACTATTGGGTATATTACCTGGGTTATAACCGATCTACATGCAAGTCATTATTGGGTGCTTAGAGATGGAATAGAGGTTGTACAACCTACTGCTTACGAGAGTGGTGTAGATTTCAATGTGCCAATAAATACTACTGAAATTGGCACATTTAACTACACAATAATTGCAAATAATACAGCAGGTATTAGTGTAAGTGATACCGTAATTGTTGATATTACAGCTCCATTAATAAATCAAACTACAATGAGCATCATACCTGCAACTAATGAAGTTCTTGAAGGCGAAAATGTAACTATATCAATCATAATAGACAATGCAGCAAACATTGCAGGTGCAATGGCAACAATTGAATTCGATCCATCTATTGTATCCATCATATCCACCGAAGATGTATCATTTGGACTTATAGCATTCAATTATAATAATACAGACGGCTTTGTAAGTATGGCAACAGCAAGAGCAACTGCAATTGGCATGGATCAAGCAGTTTTTGCAAACATAACATTCCAAGGTGTATCTTCAAATATTTCAGAATTAACTTTTACTAGTGCAGAAACAAATTGTGTTGATGGATTTATGTCAGATATAGCATTCAATAATGGTGCAATAATTGTAATTCCAAGACCAGTTTCAATAGATATAACTCCAGATATGGTCTCTATGAATGTGAGTGATACACAACAATTTACTGCAATAGTATCTCCATCAAATGCTAATCAAGGAGTATTGTGGTCAGTTAATAATGAAACACTTGGAACAATTAATGCCACAGGATTTTTTATTGCAAACGCAAAGGGTAATGTGGCAATAACTGCAACAAGTGTAATGGATGATACAATAACTGCAACAACAACTGTTGAGGTAATTGCATTATTAGGGGATTTAAATGGCGATAATCGGTTAGATTCAGGAGATGCAACACTTGCACTTCAGATGATAATAGGGGAATTTCCTATAAATATTCCACTCGGAGATCTAAACAAAAATGGCAGAATAGATACGGGGGATGCAACACTTATATTGCAAAATGGTCTATAAATTGATTTAATTGCACAAATAAATAAGAGATGAAATAAAAAATAATAGTTTTATCTCTTATATTTTTACATTTGTAATTACTTCCAATTTAATATACAAAGAATAAAACTAAAAATTCTATAAATTGAAATATTTTCTATTTCCATTAGATGAATTTTAGTTTTATTTATAGTAATCAAATGTAAAAATAGTAGGCAAAATTAATGTAGAGAAGTTTTTTATCTTTTCTATATTTTTTATTTTTTTAGTTTTTAGATTTAAAAATTGATTTAATATAATCAAAAAATAGATTATTTGTAAAATATATATATATA
>JAAXQB010000193.1 GCA_012329085.1 Methanosarcinales archaeon
CCAGTTTTTTGTTTTTCTGCTAAAATTTGGTATAATAATATAAAATTAAAAATAATGCAATTAAGCAATTATTTAATTAGTCCGTAATCCGCAATTCGTAATTAGTCAATCTAATAATTTTTTAAATATGTTGTATAGAGATGTTGAGATTAAGGAAGTTTTAAGGGGGCTTGAGGTTGATGTCTTAAAGGGGCTTAGTGATGCCGAGGCTCAGAAAAGATTGGCAGAATATGGTAAAAACGAATTTGCCAAAAAGAAAAAGTTTTCTGCCTTAAAGCTATTTATTAAACAATTTTATGACTTTTTGACCCTTCTTTTAATTGTATCAACAGTCATCGCTCTATTAGCTGGTAAAATTCCGACTGCTATTGCTATCGGGATTATCGTTGCAGTGAATATCCCACTCGGTTTTATGATGGAATATAAGGCTGAAAAAGAACTGGAAGCATTGAAAAATATGTTGAAATCGAATGCCCGCATTATTCGCAACGGAAAAGAACAGCTAATTGATTTTACCTTAATTGTTCCGGGGGATATTGTTATTATAGAAGAGGGACAGAAAATTCCAGCTGATGCTCGCCTAATAGAAGAAAATAATTTAAGAGTGAATGAAGCATCTTTAACCGGAGAATCTGTGCCAGTTGAAAAAGATGTTATTGAAATTAAGGGTAAAGAAAATTCAAACTTAGTCTTTTTAGGTACAACAGCAATGACTGGTTATGCAAAAGCAGTAGTTGTATCAACTGGTAGAAATACAGAGTTCGGGAAAATTGCTCAATCTTTGGCAGAAATAAAAAAACCGTTGACACCATTACAAAAACAGGTTAATGATTTGGGCAAAGGAATTAGTTTTGTTGGTGTTCTTTTGGCAATTTTTACTCTAATTTTGATGGAAGTAAAAGGATTGCCTTTTTGGCAAGAAGAACAATTAAAAATGGCATTAAGTATCTTTGTAACGATAATTCCGGCTGGATTATTAGTTGTAATGACCCTAACTTTAGCAATAGGAGTTAAAAATATGGCAAAGGAAAAGGTTATTGTTAAAAAATTATCGTCGGTTGAAACATTAGGTTCGACTCAGGTTATTTGCACTGATAAGACCGGAACACTTACGGAAAATAAGATGAAAGTGAAAAAAGTTTGGGTTAACAATCAGTTTTTTGTGATTGGAGAGAAAATTGAACTTAAAAAGAAGTCAGACTTAGAAGCTTTAATTAAGGCTGGAGTTTTATGCAACTCCGCAGATGTTTCAGAGAATGAAGATGGCTCGTGGGAATCATTGGGTGACCCAACAGAATCTTCTTTGTTAATTTTAGGAGAAAAAGCTGGAATTAAAGAAAAAATACTGAAAAACAAGGGTAGGCTTTTTGACTTTCCTTTTGACCAGAGATTGCGACGAAGAATGACTGTTTTTGAAAATCTGGAGGAAAAAGAAGAGAAAGCAAGTTTAATTTCTATCGGAGCCCCTGAAAACATTTTGGAAGTTTCTTCTTATTATTTAAGCAATGGAACAGAAAAAAGGATAAGCAACAAAGATAAAGTTATTATTGAAAAAACATTTTTAGATTTAGCAGCTCAAGGATATAGGGTTATCGGGTTGGCTTCTAAAAAGATAAAAAAAACAAAAAATTATGATGAACAATTAAAAGAAGAAAGAGAATTTACTTTTATCGGTTTTACGGCGTTATATGATCCCCCAAGACCAGAAATCAAAGAAGCGATAAACGAATGTAAAGAGGCTGGAATAAAAATAGTGATGGTTACTGGAGATAATGAATTGACAGCTGTTGCAATTGCTAAAGAGATTGGAATGATAGAAAATAATGATGAAAAAAGCAACAGAGTTATAACTGGTGCCCAAATTGAAAAAATGAACGATGATGAGTTGCTACGAACTGTAACTAACTACGATGTTTTCGCCAGGACTGCCCCCCTTCACAAATTAAGAACAGTTAAAGCTTTTCAAAAATTAGGCAAGGTTGTGGCAGTTACGGGCGATGGGGTTAATGATGCCCCAGCATTAAAAGAGGCTGATATAGGAGCAGCAATGGGGATTAGGGGCACAGATGTTTCTAAAGAAGCTTCTGAAATTATTATTACAGACGATAATTTTGGCTCAATTGCAAAAGCAGTAAAGCGAGGCAGAATAACTTATGCTAATATTAAAAAGTTTATCCAGTTTTTGTTAACCGCCAACGCAATTGAATTACCCTTAATTTTTACAGCAATAATTATAGGGATACCGATGCCAATCACCGCCCTTCAAATTCTTTGGATTAATTTTGTCACCGATAGTATGCCAGCCCTAACCCTGGGACTTGAACCGGGGACAAAAGATATAATGAAGAAAAAGCCACGACCACCAAAAGAACACATTTTGAAAGGAACTGTTTCTTTTATCTTGTTTGCTTCATTCCTGGGCTTTATTTTTTCTCTGTTAATCTTTTTATACCTTTATTTCTACGCCGAAAAGAGTTTAATTTTCGCTCAGACAATGACATTTACTTTTATAGTTATTTATAAACTATTTTTAGTATTTAGTGCCAGAGCAAATACCAAAACAATATTCCAATTAGGTTTTTTAACAAATAAACCAATGGTTGTAGCAGTAATTCTTTCTTTAATTTTTCAACTAATTATAATTTATGTTACTTTTTTGAATAATATCTTTGGAACAACTTTTTTAACATTCAACAATTGGATATTAATTTTTACTATTTCAGCTATGGCTTTCTTGCTAGTTGAAGCAAAAAAGGTTATAATAAAAAGAGTGTAATAAAGAGAATAGCGTAGGAGGGTTAAACTCTCCTACGCAGTTAGCCTCTATAGCTTAATGGATAGAGTCCTGGTCTTCGGAACCAGTTGTGGGGGTTCGAGTCCCTCTGGAGGCACAACAAGAAATTAAAAATCCTGGCTTTGTAAATAATTTTTAATAAATCAATCAAGCAGTAATTTTTAATTTTCATGTTTTAAATTTTGAATGAAAAAACGCAAAGTGCAAAATACTTTTGCCTCTCAATTTGATGCTATATTAAATTTATGCCCTTATTGTCTCTTTTCGCTTTTCATTTTAAAAATCTGCGTAGCAGTAAATCTGTTTTATAAATTTCTATATTATATCACCAAATATCCCCAAACCCCAAAACTTGACATTTGCAAAAAAGGGTGTATAATAAAAATATATTTTTAAAATTCAAAATTTAAACTTCGTGCTATGCGTTTTATTTTTTTATTTAAAATTTAATCCAGTGGCAAGCTCAGGATTGATGCTGAGCAAAGTCGAAGTATTAAGAATTAATTTTTATATTATGAACAATTTTGAAAATAGGGAAAATAGAAACGATGATAAAACAAATGAGAAAAAAGGCGAAGAAGATGGCAAGAAAAACGGCAATAAAACTGTAATATTTGAAAAAAAATTTGATGTAAATATAAAGGATTTTTCTTCAACAGGAGAAATTGATAAAGTTGTAGAAGACGGAATAGGGGGGAAACTAGGAGTCGTTAAACCTAAAGGTCGTGGCATTGTACCTGATGGTAGTGCAATCCCAATAAAAAAATACAATATAGATAAAAAGTTTGAGGATACAATGAAATTTGTTGACAAGGCTGTAAAGGAACATGAAGAAGAAGACAAAAAAAATGGGAAAGGAAAAAAGGGCAAAACAACAAACAATGATTAACTTATTTTTATTTATTTTTTTATTATGAAAAAAGTTGCAATAAATGGTTTTGGGCGAATAGGACGAACGGTTTTTAAGGAACTAATTGATACTGAGGGTAATAATTTAGAAGTTGTCGCAATCAATGATTTGACTGACATCAAAACTCTCGCGCATCTCTTGAAATATGATTCTGTTTATGGGCAATGGGATGGAATTGCAAAAGTCACAGAAGATTCAATTTTTATCTTTGATGAAAAAGGCGAGCAAAAAGAAGTTAAGGTTTTTTCAGAAAGAGATCCTCAAAAATTATCTTGGGGGAAATTAGAAGTCGATGTCGTATTGGAGTGTACTGGTATTTTTACAGATAAAAAGGGGGCTGGACAACATTTGAAAGCTGGAGCAAAAAAAGTAATTATTTCTGCCCCTAC
>JAAXQB010000017.1 GCA_012329085.1 Methanosarcinales archaeon
GGGATCTCCAGACTTAACCACAGGTGATGTCATAACAGTATTGCATGTACCATCTAGTCAAATCCTTGCAAGAGAAGTTGTAGTACTTTAATTTTAACATGGCATTAATTTGCCATATTTTTTTTTGCAAATTAATTTTAATTTAATTTTTTTAAATTTACATTATAAATAATTTTTCAATATAAATAATTTTTTGATAGCTCATTCAGAATGAATGGGCGTTTGCTCATTCTTGTAAATGTAATATTAAATATATAAATTAAAAATAATTATATTTATTAAATCCATAAATACAAAAGTATATAAAGTTTAACCATCATGTAATTAACTGAATAATTAATAAATAGTAGTTAAATGAAAAACCTTTTAAATAGTCTAATAAATATTTTTAAAAAAGATACACATAATCAAGATTCTACATCTCTTGAATTTGAATCCTCTATTGAAGATATTTTATTAGAAAATGAAAGAAAAGTTATTGAATCATATTATATTTCTGTGCCTTGTTGTCGCATTGATATAGTATATAATCCAGATACGCATTCTAATGTATATGAAGTGATTGAGCCAATATTATCAGAAGGAGAACAAAAACTTATAGAAGAATTGAAATCATATTTATGTGAATTTATATCTGTCAATCTTGATACGATTATTGAAAAAAGGAAATATTTAGAACAAATAGTTGATGAATTTCTTATATTATATAAAATAGAACTTGATAAAAATTCAATCACAAAGATTAAATACCATTTAATAAAAGATTCAATAGGATATGGAAAAATAGATGCATTAATTAATGATTATAAATTAGAAGACATATCAGGATATGGACATGGCGTACCTGTATTCGTATATCATCGCACATATGGTTCAATTCCAACAAATATTGTTTTTGATAAAGATGAAGCAGATTCAATAGTATTAAGACTTGCACAGATGTCAGGCAGGCATATATCTCTAGCGTCTCCTTTATTAGATAGCACTCTTCCAACCGAAAGCAGACTTCAAGCAAGCATTGGATCGGAAATAACATCAAAAGGGTCAACTTTTACAATTCGTATAGTTAAATCTGAACCAATTACTCCAATCACTCTTTTAAAGTACAATACTCTCTCTCCTGAAATGGTGGCATATATTTGGATTGCAGTGGAACATGGGAGAAATATTTTAATTGCAGGAAGTACTGCAAGTGGTAAAACTACACTTTTAAATGCAATGTGTATGTTCATACCGTTTGATAAAAAAGTAGTAAGTATAGAAGATACAAGAGAAATACATCTTTTTCATTCAAATTGGATTCCAAGTATTACAAAAAAATCAGAGGAAGGAGGAACGGCAATAGAAATGGAAGACCTTCTAAAATCTGCTTTAAGGCAAAGACCTGAATATCTTTTAATAGGAGAGGTGCGAGGACGAGAAGCAAATATACTTTTTCAAGCAATGGCGACAGGGCATTGCACATATTCAACATTACATGCAGAATCTCCGGATGCTATTACAAGAAGACTCACAAATCCGCCAATAGATGTTCCAATTGCACTACTTGAAGGGATTGATATGGTATGCATATTAGGAAGTGTAAAGGATAAAAATGGTAAGATTTCAAGAAAGTGCAAAGAAATAAGTGAAGTTAAATCAATAGATCTTGAAAATGAAAAAATAACATATGGTGCATTATTTAAGTATGATTCTAAAAATGATGAGTTTGAGTTTAAAGGAGAATCTGAAATATTTTTAAAAATTTTAGATTCACTTGCTATATCAGAAGAAGAGTTATTTGAAGATTTTGCATTGCGAGTTGAATTAATTGAATTGATGCATAAAAAAGAATTATATTCTTTTAATGATTTTACAAATACACTTATTGAATATTATAAATCACCATTAAATGCTATAGAACACATCAAAAAAATTATGATTTAAAAATGATGGATAAGATTAAAAATTTTACAATTTCTAAATCTGGAAAATCAAAAAGTTTTCAAAAGTTTAATTTCTCGGATGATATTTTTAAACAAATATCAATAAGGATATTTGGAAATATCGTAAATGAAAAAATTCTCAAAAATTTCAATCAACGATTTATATCTAATATAACAAAAGAAAAAAAATTAAAACTATATGAAAAAATATTTATTAATCTTAAAAAAAAGCTTATTATTTCACGAATAGATATTAGATTGCATGAATTTATTTCTATTTTTTTATTTTTATATTCAATTATAGTTTTTTCTATTTTTTTTATTATTGCATTATCAATTATTATAACTTATGTAATTGGCATTAATATTCCTATTGTATATTTTATTATTGCATTACCAATAATTATTATCTTATGTTTTATTGCACTCATGGCAATAACTTATGCATATCTTAATATTGTCATATATGAAGTGAGTAGAAATATTGATGCTAATATTTCTTATTCATTTTCATATTTTTCTATAATGGCTGCAATAGGTGTTCCGCCTTATAAAATTTTTCAAGAGATAAGCAATGCAGAATATATATATGGGGCAGTATCTAAAGAATCTAAATTGATTGTAAAAGATGTAGATCTTTTTGGGTCTGATATAATAACTGCATTTAAAAATATTTCTAAAACTACACCATCTACAAATTTTAAAAAAATTTTACAAGGCACTATTGTAACTACTGTTTCAGGAGGTAAAATAAGTGATTATTTTTTAATAAGGTCTCAAGAATTCATGGAAGAGAGAAGAAAAAATTATGAAGAGTTTATTGAAACACTTAATATGGTATCGGAAATATATATTACAGCTATGGTTGCAGGACCATTGTTTTTAATTACGCTACTTTCAGGACTTGCTATGGCAGGTGAAATGAATATACCAGCAATGCAATTTATGGTATATGTATATATACCATTTGGAACACTTTTTTTTATATTCTTTATTGATGTAATTTCGACAGAGGTGGAGGCAAATTGATGGAAATTGATAATGATGGGGATAAATATATTTTAAATAAACTTCATGAATTTAAAAATATTCCTACTTATAAAAAATTTTTTAAAAATCCTATTGAAACAATTCATGAAAAACCACCCATACTCATATATATTTCATTATGTTTTACTATTTTTTTTATAATAATTGGGAAATTGGTTTTTAATTTGTATATTGGGGATATTATAATAAGTTCAATTTTAATTTCAATAACACCATTTGGACTTTATCACTCAAAAAATCAAAAAAGAATAAAAGAAATACATGAAAATTTTCCAAGTCTTTTTCGAGATATAGCAAGAGCAAAAAAATCTGGAATGAGTCTTCAAAATGCAATTAGTCTTACATCAAACGGTGATTATGGCATATTAAATAAAAGTTTACAAGAAATGAATCTTTGGCTTTCTTGGAATATGCCTTTCAAAGACGCACTTGAACAATTTAACAAACGCCATAATACACCACTTATAAATCGATCCATATTTACTATACTTGCAGCATATAGAATAGGCGGAGATGTAGGCATTGTTATGGAAAAAGTAGCAGATGATGCACATGAATATATGCTATTAAATAAAAAAAGAGAAATGGAAACGGCCCCTTATCTTGCAGTTGGATATATATCTTTTTTCGTTTTTATGATTGTAATCATCATACTTCAAATATTTTTTTTACCAATGATGCATCTATTAGATATGGCGGATTCAGCACAAGCTCTCGAAGTTATATTATTTCACGCATTAATTATACAAGGATTTTGCATAGGAATTTTTATTGGAAAGATTGGAAAGCATAGTATTTATGCAGGAATTAAACACTCTATAATACTTGTTATTATGGCATATGTTGCATATGTAATTGCAGTTATTTATTTATGATTTGTAAATACACTATCCTAAAAATTTTCTTAAACTCGCAAGCTTTAATACTTGTTCTCTTAAATCTTCATTAGTATTTTTTTTAAGTGCATTTGTGATATAATCTGTTAATTTTTTATGCTTTATATCTATTTGAATATCGGTTATATGGCTTTTTATGCCAGATAAAAGTCCATCTGATAAGAATGGAGAATCTGAATTGAAATATACAAGTGCATCTTTTAAATCATTTTCAAAATTTACATAAATTTTTTTTATGAATTGAATATCATCACTATCAAGTGCATTCAACCCTATTATTTCAGGTGGAATTCCAATTGAATAAAGGGATGCTGTAAATGTTATTGCTCTTGGCAATTGAATTTCTCCAACACTTCTTGAATATCCAAACAATCCGGTGTGTAATTTTCTTTTTCTTCTTTTTGGAACATATTGAGCAATTCTATTAATTATGGGTGACAATCTCAAAATTTCTTTTTGATATTCTTTTTTCTGTTTTTCAATTATTTTAATTGACTCCTCTATTTCGATTGCATGTGGTTTTTTTGTGGTATTGTTATGTAATTTTCTTATTGCTTTTCTTACAATTTCTGGTGAATTATCGTATTTAAATGCTGATTGAATTGAATATGTATGCACACTTGGAGTTTCAGAGATACTTCTATCTACTGTTTCAGGTTTAAGATTTCCTCTAAATGGAGCGGAACCCACTCCTATTATTGGATATAATTTAATTCCAATATCATCTGATACTTCTTGGAAATTTTTCAATGCAATCTTGTTTAAAAGAACTGCACTCACAAGCCCATAATTCATTGCAGGATCTGACCGTGCAAGAAAAACTCGTTGATATTCGTTAGTTTTATCTTTAAGATATTTTTCAATTATATTATGTGCATCAAGCATATGGGGCAGGTCTTCAAAAAGAGGAATAACATTTATTGTTTCTGGTTCAAATTTTCCAATCCATTCTGCAATTGTAATATCATCTTTTTTAAACTTTTTATGTTGTTTTCCAACAACAAAATCCTTATAATATTTATAAATCCTATCTATGCATTCATGGGAACCTGTCATAGGTAAAATAACTTCAAATACAGGAGGTAAATTATCATCATATATTCGATTAGCTGTATCAAATGACCTTGGTATGCTTTCTAATGTTTCAAGTAAAATCTTTGCTTCTGTTCGTTCTATTGTTGGATTTGGAACTCTCAAAGTTAAAAACAAATCTTTTCCTAATCGTTTTTCTTTAAAAAAAGATTCGTATTTTGTTAATAATTTTTTTATTACAAAATTATCTACTTCTTTTCCTTCGCAATCCCACATTTGTTCATCACAATCTAAGTGAGAGAATGCATAGTATGCTTCTTGTATTTCATCGTCTCCTTTCAACATAGAATTTTCTGCAAAAAATGGAAGATTTACATTGTCTGGATGTTGGGTGCTCATGCATTTTGGTATTTTTATCATTGTTTGTTCCTTTAATCCTTTGTAGGTATAATCTAATAAGTTTACATTATATTTAAAATGGTTTACTTAAAAATTAAAAAAATAAAGACAGTGTTAAATTACGCCATCTTTTAAATTTATAAGAACTGATTATTTAAAGAAGTTTATCAAGTTCTTCAATTAACACATTTGCTTGTGTTACACCTGTGAATCTCTTAATAATTTTTCCATCTTTTTCAATAATAAGAGTTGGGACAGCTTGCACGGAATACTTTGAAGCAAGTTCTCCATTTTTATCAACATCGAATTCTTTAATTTCTACTGAATCTTCGTATTTTTTTTCAAGTTCTTCTAATATTGGCTTTTGCATTTTACATGGTCCGCACCATGTAGCACTAAAATCTAATAATTTTGGTTTACTCATTTTATATTCCTCGTTTTCGTATATTTTATCAAATTAATACCTTTATAAAGTATTTTATTGTAAATAGTAATCAATGTTATGCAAAAATTTTAATCCTTATGTTATTATTTATATGTTTTAGAGTTTTTAATAGCTCGCTTAAGAACGAATGAGAGTTAGTATATAACTTATAAAGTTATATGCTCAACATTCATTCTCTTTGAGAGCTCACTCGGAACAAACGAGCGCTAATGAGTTAGGGAAATTTCCAATAGCTCGTTTGGAACAAATAAGCGTTTGCTTATTCAGAATGAATGAGCGTTATCTCGTTTATCATATTTTAAAAATAATTTTTAAAATTATTTCATATGGTGCATAACATTAATTAATAATTACTTACAATGTATATATACATTTGCATTTTAAATTTTTATCTTTGTATATCTGCAACTTCTATAAAATACTTTATTAAAAAATAGATGTTATAATAATATAACAATAATATAACAATTTGCACCTTGATTTCGGATGCTTGAATAGATATTCAATCTAATAAAATAGAGGTAATTACATATTAAAATAACATAATATATTTTATAATTATGTCAAACTTAATTAAATTTTACTATTTATTTTGCTATTTTTGTCAATGGTGCGAAATATAAATAATATATATTTATGTGCTCACTATAACCTACACTTTTTAAATTTTTTATAGCATATGATACTTACATTATCCTTAGTTTTTTTTAATGCAAGTTTAAATAATTTATTTACAATATCCTTAGAGTTGCTATTATTTTTTACAATATTTAAAATATCCTTTTTACTAACATAATCATGCAACCCATCAGAACTAATTAATATAACATCACCATCAATTAAATTCCATTCATATACATCCACTTTAAAATTAGTTAATCCTAATGCTGAAGTAATAATATTTTTAAGTGGATGAATCATTGCTTTTTCTTCTGAAATGTGTCCTCCATCTATCAATTCTTGAACTAATGAATGATCTGCTGTTTTGGATAATATATAATTATCTCTAATTAAATACGCTCTGCTATCTCCCGTATTTGCTATAATGCATTTATCTTCTTTTATTATAGAAGTCGTTAAAGTTGTCCCCATTCCTTTTTTATCGTCAATGGCATTTTTCAATAATTCCATATGTGCCATTGCATGATATTTTTTTAATAGATTTTCTAAATCTTTGATTGGTAGATTTCTATTATATTCTTTGCTCATAAGATCTTGTAATATATTGATTGCCATATTTGATGCAAAATCTCCTGCATTATGACCTCCAACACCATCAGCAACTATTAATAAATGAATATCATCTATTTTTTTAATTAGAATGTTATCTTCGTTGCTTAATCTATTTCCTTTATCTGTAATTCCATAAACAATTTTTTCAGAATTTGTTTGAGGAGAAGGATTGAATCTAGTATCAATTTCCATAACAGTATCTTTTTCAATTATTTTTTTATTATTCATTTTTTTTATTTTTTTTAATGCATATAATTTATAAAATTATATCCTTAATGCTTATTAACATTTATTCGTTCTAAATAAGATTTTAGAAATAATAAATTAAAGAAATTTTTAATAGCTCGTTTGGAACAAACGAGCGTTTGCTTGTTTAGAATAAATAAGCGTTTGCTCATTTGGAATAAATAATCGTTATCTCGTATATTATATTTTTCTTTTATGTTAAATAGTTTAGTATTTTTCTTTAATTCATTTTCAAAGAGAATGAGTGTTAAATATACAATTTTATAAATTATATGCAGTAAAAAATATGAACGCGTTCTATATTTCATTAAGTTTCCACTTTGGATAATAATACTTAACACCAAAAAATCAAAATATTTATATAGAATAAAAATCAAATTATATATTATAATATCATGAATACTTCTAATTTAATAATAATAAACTATGACAAAGATACTGAACGAAAGAGAATTGACTATTTAATCGAAAGATGGTCAGATAGGGGGGATATTGAAAAAATAAAAAAAATGGTAATAATTGCAGATGTAGAAAATATAAATGAGTTTGTAAAAGATATTATGTCTCGATTAGAAGGAGATGTAGATAATAAAATAAAAGTTTATGAAATTGAAGAAGTAAAAAAAACAATACTTCCAAAAAAAGTCATTTTATGCTATGAAATAACAGATAAAAAAAAAGCATTAGATGGTTTTTTAAAATATCTTTTAATAAAAATCGGTGCAAGTTATGAATATTCTGTAAATGATATAAAAAAATATGAAGTATATACAAAAAAAGGAAATTGTTCTATTTCAATCAAATTAAACGAAAAAGAAGAAAATGTATTGATGATTGTTTTTGAAATTGAAGGATATGGTGAAAGTATGAATTTGATAAAAAATAAAATTGATAGTGATATGAAATTATTTATTGAGGGGTTATTATGAGTTTGTTAGCAGATGGAGATTTTACACAATTAAATAAATTAAAACAAAAAGCAAATAGAATATTAAGAGATGGATATGACCTAATATATGAACCTTATGAAAAAAGAATAGGTTTATGGAATGAAATAAAAGAAAACTATGAGCAATACAAAGATGGTGAATGTGGGGAATTTTCAAAAGATATTGATAATGCATTAAGAAGAGATTTTGAATGGGCATTGGCAATTATTGCTTTTAGTTTTCATCAAACAAACGAATCATTTCCAGCAATAAAAAAATATAGTGATAGGGAACTTAAACTTGTAGAACATCTTTTAAAATATAATGTGTTTGAAATTTGGACTGAACAGGATATTTTTAAAAGAATAAATAAAGCAAATAAAGATGGCACAGATGAAACTTTGAAACTTCTTAAAGAGTATTATAGTAATATAGGGGCAGAAGTGGATGAAATCATTGAAGATTATACAATAAAACTTCCAATAAGGGATTATGCACAAGTAAAATGGAAGGAATACAAATCTAAAATGGATGGGGCAATATTTAGGGCTATGCGCGAAATTGATTGGTTTAGTGATTTTATAATAGGAGTCGATAATAAAATTCAAACAATTGAATCTGAAATGGACAATCTTCGTGATTATGTATATGTTGAAAAAAGAAAATTAAGAGAATTGTTTCAACAAGAACGAAATTTAAGTCTATTAGAAATTGAGGAAATGAAAAAGGAATTAAAAGATAGGTTTAAACAAGAAAAAGAAAAAATTATAAAGGATATAGAATTTGAAAAACAAATTGAATTTCAAGAGAATTTAAACAAAAAAATGGCATATATCGAAGAGGATTATAGGGATATTATAGAAGAATTGAACAATAAAATAAATTTTTTAAAAGTTGAAAAAACAAAAATTGAGACAAAATATGATAAATCAATAGATCTTTTACAAAGAATACGAGATGTGAAAAAAGAAGGAACAAGGTTTGTAAAAACAGAAAATGCTCTATCCTATGAAGAGTGGTTTATTGAAAGATTGAATAAAAAATTTGATGAAATGAATCGCAATGGTATTAAAATTGAGGACAACAATTTTAAAATATGTGCCATAGAGGAGACATTTAATTCAAATAATTCTAATTTAGTAAGACTTCCAAAAAATAAGCAAATATATGTAATTTTAAAAGAGAAAAAATTAAATCCGTTTAGTAAAAAGATGGAGCTAATGATAAAAGGGGTATTTTTATCAAATACAGAAGCATACAAAGAAATGAATTTTGATGTTTATCCCATTTCATTGGATGGAATAATTGGAGTAATAAATAATATAAAAGATGAAAATAATGGGTTTGATAAAATTGTAATTTTAATAGCTTCTCCAACTGGCTTCGAGGATAGTGTGATTAAATTTGTTGGTTCTGATGATTTTTTTAAAAGGTATTTGTCTAAAAAGATTGCTCTTGCACTTTTTGATATTGAAACTGGGGATTTGTATTATAATGAAGTTGATGAATATGCAAAAGCACTTGCTCCTTTGATGAGTTTAGAGTTTAATATAGAAAAAATCGAGAGATTAAAAAAATATATTGAAAATAAATTATTTGATAAAGGGTATGTAACCTTAGATGAAGCAACTGATGAAATAGGGGACGAAAGAACGGCTAAAAAAGTATTTTATGAGTTGGAATCTATTGGAGGGGGAACAGCAACATATTTGAATGAAGTTGGTTTTGTTTTTACAAAATAATACTCATTTTCTTTGAAAAATATATTGTAAAATTCGTATGTGTTTAACTTGAAAAATTTATGAAAACATAATTGAAAATATTTATCCGCAAGCTTTCGCAGGATTCACGCAGATTAAGAAATTTAATTTAACACAAATTAATATAAATTTTTTACAATTGTTAAACACATGAGAATTTTATAATTTTATACATTCTGTGTAATTGAAAAAGACAAACAATCAAAACTAAAATTAGAATTAAAACAATAATAAAACGGTGATACAAAATGAATTTATGGAATAAACTAAAAGAAACGATTCAAAAAAATCCAATAGAAAAATTAACAATAAGAGACCTTGAAGGAGAAAATATACGCTTAAAAAGTAAGTTGGATAGAGTGAAAAAAGAAGTAAAAACCATTGATAAAAAGAAAAAACAATTATTTAAAGATGGAATTGGGTCGGATAATTTAACTAAAAAAATACTTGCAC
>JAAXQB010000203.1 GCA_012329085.1 Methanosarcinales archaeon
AGACCAATTGGTAAAAAATTTTTATGATTTTTACTTCTCGTTCTTGTAGGGAACTTTGGTTCAACTAATAATATATTTTGGTTCAAAATATCGCCTTTGTCCGTTTTTATTGTTTATGATCACTATTAAATCTTTGGTTTTTATAATGTTTAACATTTTCCTATTTTAATAATTTTGCATTTTTCAATTTTTCCCTCAATATTCATATCAATATCATTAAGAAGTTCACCATTTCCATTAGCCACTCTTTTTATTGATTTTCCAATTTGACGAAGAAAAGTACCTATCTTTTCACCTTTTTCATTGATTGTTTGATGATTATCAATTATATCTTTGTGTCCTATTAAACACCCAATTGCCAATAAATTCTTTTCATCATGGAATGAATAATGTGGTTGATTATTTATTGCAGTGGTACATAGTACTTTAAATGAACTTTTTTCATAATTTAAATCCATTTCTTTTGCTAAATTGAATAATTTTATCTGAGTTAATTTTTTATTGCCTTCTCCGAATATTTCAATTAATTTTTCTGATTTAATATTTTTCCATATACTATTTAAAATAAGTGAATTTTGCCCTTCTTCCGATAGTGAATAATTATCATTTAGTAAATGTGTTAATAAATTGAATAATTTTTTTTTCTGATCCATAGAAAGCCAATAGATTTTTTTCATTTGATTTTCATCATACTCTTTTCTAAAATTTATTGAATTAATTGTTTCATAAAAAATTTTTAGAGCTGTCAATGGTTCTAAAATTTTTTCTAATGAAAATTCTTCTTCCATGTGTACCGTTCTTAATAAATAATTTTCAATACTTTCTCTTTCATCTGATCCAATATAAAAAACTTGATCACCTTCAGATAAATTTTCAACAGATGCAAGAATGTAATCATTTCCCATATTTTTTCTAATTAATGTACCAACTGAAAATGAAATTGTATCTTTTATGCCAGTTTCAAATTCTACACAAAATTCTATTCTCTCTTTAGAGAATTGATATTTAAATGAATTCGGTTGTGATTGCTGATTGATGCTTTTTTGTATCGCATTCCAAGTATATTCAAGTGTCTTGATTTCTTCTCGCTCAGATTTATCAATATTAGAATCATTTAAAAGTTCCTGCCGGAATACTGAATCAAATTCGGCATCCATTTCAAATTTTTTCTTTTGACTATTATTTATATGTGATTTAGTTGGCATCTTGAACCTATTACTTTTATTTGTATAATCGATTGAAAATGATAAATCTTTTTTTGCAATATTTGATTCATTGTTTGAAATTAAATCATCATAAGATTTTATTTGATATAATAATCGTTTAAAATTGTGTCCCGGGTATGCAAAAAAAACTAATTTCTTAAATGGAAGTAGCAGTGCATCATATCCCTGAGATATTAAAATATCTTCACCAGATGTTGTAAAAAAAGGAATTGGCCCAGGAATTAATAATTCACTGTATTGGACTAATTCTTGAGGCAATTCTTGTATTTTCGATAACTTAGTATACAAAATATTCAACTCACAATTATTTTTATCTTTATTTTTATCAGTTCTATATTCAATATCTGCTTTTATAGTTAAATCTTTATATGTTTTATCAAATGAAATTTTTGAAATTTTATTTTCTATAAAAGAACCGTTATTTTTAACTATGGCATCATAAAGAATAAGTCCATTATAATTTTTTTTAGTAGTGGAGGAATTTTTTCCATCAAATTTTAAATATTTGATTGTGTCTTTAGTTTTTATAATTAATCTCAATGACTTATCTTTTTTAAATATATGCAAATCAAAGTCTGGATTATCCTTGTAGAAGTTTCTTCTAATTATTTTAATGCATGATTCTTGTATTGTCCCATCTTTAAAAATAATACTTTCAATATTATGTTTTATACCTATACTGATTGTATTATTTTCATTCATAATTTTAGGAAATGTTATTTTTCCAATAATATTTTGCATAGATTCTATTAAATATTTTATTAATTCTGGAAATGAAGATGTCGTTGCAAGATATGGGTGCAAATTAACAACTATAAGATTTGTTTTTTTGGATTTAGAGATGGCACTATTAATATTACAAAACTGATTTATTCTCTCAATAATAAATATCTGAAATAGTGTTTTTTTAGATATTGTTGAAGTTGTGTAAAGACCTCTAAATTCGTATGATATATCCTTGCATTTGTCTAAATCAGAGCATAATCCTTTAAATATACATACTGAATGACTGATCTCATTTTTATTAGTTGAAAATGAGTCTCGTATGGGAAGTGTCATCCATTCTTTATTTTTTTTACATTTTCTTTTTATTTCTGATGGTGAAAGAAAATTATCGAATATTGGAGGAAATTTTAATACATTTTTTTCAATTTTGTCAATGTTTTCATATTTAAGATACTCTTTAATATCATATACCCTATCATCAAATTGCCAATCATAAAATTCAATATTTTTTGTTGATAAATTGTTATCATTTATACTCAATGCAGGTAGAATTATTTCGAAATTGATTAATTTCTCATTTTGATAATATCGATCCCACAATTCCCCTTCTAACGATAAAGAAATAAGATTTGAGGCAGGCTTTTTAAATTCATTTTTAGATTCTATGCAATATCTTTTTCCAAGGTGAAATAGATTTATGTTATCATTATCATTTATTTCTGTTAAAAATTTAGATAATCCATTCAAATATGGCCATGAAAAATGTAATATAAGTTTTCCATTTGACTTTTCAAATTCATTTATCAATTTTAGTAAAATGTCAAAATTATATATTCTTTCATTAATTGATTCATAAATAATCAATTTTGGGTTGAATTTATTAAGTTTATAGTTTTCTTTTTTAAATTTTATTGATTTTTCACCAATTATTGAAGTTATGCTATCAATTGGCATAGAAACAATTTTAGGAATTTGTTGATATTTGCCATTTCTCAAATTTTTTATACTGTTTAAGCCGTAATCCTTTTTGAACCTTCTAGATCCGTGTTTTGGGCGTGTATCAGTATCGACATTACTCAATTCATCTGTTTCTTTGTTAATTGACCCTTTACACCATAAAGTATCATGGTAAAAATAAAAAGAAGAAGAAGGTACAGAATCAATTAGTTTTTTATACATCAAAGAAAAATAAACATCAGTATTTTTTTTAAAAATATTGTTGAATGATGTTTTTGGAATTCCTATAAGAACATCGCTCTTTTGTTGAATCGTGTGTATGCCAGAAATGATAGGTGAAAGATTAAAATTTCCTTGTGAAAATATGATTGTTATTTTCTTAGATAATGCAGAATCGAGAATACTAAGCGAAAATGGGGATAGTTTATTATTATTTTTTTCATCTATAATTATTTCTTGTTTGTAAGAAATATATTCAATAGAATGAAATTTGATTTTTTCTTGATTCATTTCCAGATACTCCCTTTAGAAAACATAAAATCAAACACTTCACAAATTCCAAAAACTTGTGGACCTTTTATTAGACACCCCACTTCAAAATTTGCAATAAGGCTATTTCTACGCAATTCAGCACTTCCAACATATGCCATATCAAAATCTGCAATTAAAAGTTTTGCATGCGTGCTTGATAAAATAGCTCCATTTTCAGACGAAAAATGATAATCTACAATAGTAATGTTGTTAATTTTTCCAATATCATCTGCAACATCTACAATCCATTGAATTTCTTTTCCACGCCCATCAAACAATTCTCTTGAAAGTAACCTAATTTTTACATTTTTTTTTAATGCATCAAAAATAAGTTGCCGTAGTTCAGGAAATGCATCATCATTTAATACATTTTTTTGCATAAATGGTGAACAAATTCGAATAACTTCTTTAGCAGAAGTTATTATTTTTTGAAAGCATTCCACACTATCAATTTGCATATTTCTTTTTTCAATATTTTCAATGCTCAATTCTCTTAACCTTGGTTTTGAGACTACAATACAAGTATCATTACTCGCATTGGTAAATAAAAAAGATTTTGATAACTTAACAATTGTTTTATCTAATGGTGTTTTTTCATCAATAATTTGGAGATTGCCTGTTTTCAATGCATTGTGTATTGTATTTCTTAATTCCTCTTCATTAATTTGAATGGAGCTATCATAATTATGAAGTATATCTTCAATGCTACAAGGTCCATAATTTTTTAAATAATTCTGAATATATTTTTGAATGAATTTTTCAACATTTGGATTTACAATCATAGCAAATATCCTTTTTTAAATCTATCTGATCCTCCCACCAATGTTGATCGGTCAAGATTATTATTAAAATTACAGCAAACAAATTCCGGAATATAACTACAAGAATTGCATGCCCCCCCTTCATCAATCATACATCCCGGATCTTGAGGGCAATCCTCTGCAAGTTCTTTAACTCTACCAAACCAATCTTCTAAATGATAATCATATGTGAATTCTAAGCCACCTATGTTTATACTATTTGTCGAATAAATGAAAATTGATCCTGCAAGTGGGCAAATAATTTCTGAAAGACTTTGAACATCTAAACCCGTATTTATGGTGGATTGCTGAATTAACATATGTGAATATGTATGCAATAGTGTTGTAATTGCATTTTTACAATTTCCATCATTATGCAAAGACCTAAACTGCATATGTGAGTCTAAATCAGCAGATAGAGAGTTAGTATCAATTATTTCATTCTCGCATAACCATTTAAGAATTTTTTCATAATCAAGTTGAAATAGAATGCCTTCTGTGTTAAATTTTCGAACAAAAACAGTTGGTTTTTTATGATTTAGTTTTCCTGTTTCAATTGTTCTAAACAATCTGGGATTTTTTCGTGTAGACCCTTCTATAATTCCTAAAAGTGCTTGAATCATAGTCAAATTTGAATGATGAATTACTTTTTTCAATCCAAGCTTATTAAGATTGTTTTTATAATTATTTGATTTGCATTTTGGTTCTTCTTTTTCTTGATTTATTAAATTATTCAGATTTTCACATTGCAAATCTTCTTCACTAAATTCGATTTCATTTATTGATTTAAGTGATTTTTCAATAAAATCAATTCCATATTTCTTCTTTATATTATCTTCATTTGCACCATCATCTATACTACTTTTAGCAGCTTTAATTATTCTGTTTATTATTATTGAAAAATCATTTTGATTTAATTGAGAATATTCTGTTATATTTAATGAAAGGTCATCACAAATATCTTTAAATTCAGATTGTATCTTTTTCAAATTCCAAAACTCTTCTTTTTTTATCATCAAATCCTTAAATTCAGGAATGCTCAATTTAGACTCTTCTACTTCATATCCAAAAAAGTAAGTGAATGATTCTGATAACAACTTTTCTTTAGTTTTTCTATTAGATTTATCATCCCCATCTTTAGATATATCTGGAATCGAAATAACAAATGGATGAACTATTGCACCTGCTCTTGCTGGAACACCTCTAAACTTTTTTTTATTTTGTGTTGATAAACATTCCTTTGTTTTAGGAATTATATGATCGCACTCATAAAAGTATAATCCAACTTCATTATGACATTTTTTACATTTTACTTTGTAAGCACCTATATTATCCTTTCCTTCAGACCATTTCAGTTTTGTTAAACTATTTTTTTCACCACATTTTTTACAATCGTTTTTAATATTTGTTATATAATGCAAAGGCAAAAGTCTTCCACACACATCACAAAATGCAAGAAATGTAAATTGTTCCCATGGATCTGTATTTTTATGCTCACATTTTCGTCCCTCTTTTAATTCAAAATAATGATTGCAACCATCTTTTATACATATTGCAGTTGGTGGATGAATTTGAAATTGTCCACAGAAACCTTCTTCATTAACATCATCTACTAATTTTATAGCTTTGATTTTGATATCTTCTGGATAAATACTATGAAAATCACCACCATCTTGCATTCTTAGAGCAATATTTTGATTTATTAATTTACTAAATTTTGCCCTATATTTTTCAGTATTAAAATCATCTTTAAAATCATTTATATTGTAGGTAATCCTGAAACTTAAAAATTTACCAAACTTTCGTGAAAAAAATTGCCCTGCATGTCCTTGAAAAAAACAACTGTTTTCTTGAATTGTATGAATAAAATCATCTTTCATAATCAGGTCTCCATTTGTTTCAATATTCTTTCATCATTATAGTTTAAATCAAGGGCAAGCTGTTTTTGTATTCCTCTCATACCAGATTGTGTCTGGAAAAAAGAATTTCCTGATTTTGAAAGAATATTTGGGAAAAATTTTTTTTCACCATCTTTTCCATGTATAATTACATTAATTCTTTCTTCAACTTCATCTGTAATATTTATGTCAATACTTTTCTTACCATATATATTTTCAATAAAATTAATTAAATCTTTTTTATCTTCTTGAGTTAAATTTGCAACATCGCTTTTATATAAAAGTGGTTTTCCTTTTTTATTTGACAAATAATTTAAAATTCCAGCACAAAATAATGAATTAATTGTTTGCATCAAACCAAGCTTTGAAAAACGATTTATTGGCACAGGACGAACTTCATGGTCAAGAGAATTATGATATCTATTAAAATTGCGATAAAAACTTTCATCTCGTACACGATTTGGATAAAACCATAATAAGATTATGCCAAGATTTTTTCTACCAACTCTGGAAAGAGATTGGATATATTCTGAAGTTGAATAAGGTAAGCCTTGAAATATCATAAAATTAAGTTCATCTAAATCAACACCATGTGATACTACGGAAGTTGCATAAATAGGATTAAATGTCAAACCCTTCTCACCTACATTTTTTGGATTGTAATCATTAACAAAAGTTCTAACATCGTCAATAGTTTTTTTTAATTCTTCAAGTCCACTATCACCTGTCAAAACTGTTCCGTAAATATCAGATCCATTTAAATACTTTTTTAATTTATCTCCTATAACAGCATTTTGTAAACGACCCATATCATAAGCATCTTGTTTTTTGGTATGATATGTTAAAGGAACAATATATTGATTTAAAAGATTTTGTGCATCAGAGGGATTTTCTAAATTATATTTTTTACAAAAACTATCAGGGTTAGCGTTTAAATCTTTTTGTGAATTTATAATAAATTCAGCAAAGTGTAGTAATGATCTAAGTGATGCATAATGGTTATCTCGCAAATTTGGTTTTAAACCATATATGATGCGTTTTGGTCCCTCTTTTTTTTCAAAGAAAAAATCATTTTTACTGCCTGCACCTTCTGGACAACGACCGGGAATTACAAAATATTTTTTATTATATAATTCTTTAATTTGCTTTTTCGTTCCATTTAGAGTTGCACTCATAGATATGTGCTTCAATTTACGATTTGTTCGATCTTCTATTATTGTTTCAATCAATCCTTCAAAGTGTGCAGAAATTGTTCCAAATCTTTCTCTTAATAAATGCATTTCATCTTGAATTGAAAGTCTTGGACCTTCTGAATTTGAAAAATCCTCACCAATATTTTGACATTGAAATTCCTCTTCTTCTTTATCTTCGCATTTATCTCCAGATGGAATAAAACCATGCCCTTCTGGACACATGCTTCCTGTTCCACCAAGAAGATTACGCACCCTTCTTTGTCGTGACAAACTTGCCCATTTATCTACTGTAGATATTATAATAGTCGGTCTCCATCTAAATATTTCCCTATCACTTAAATAAATATAATATATTCCATTGCATTTATCACATTTATGAATAATTCTTTTATGTTTTGAATCTTCTTCAAGACGCAAAGTACCTTTTAAATTTGAAGGACAAATTGGACATTTAGAAATTATTTTTGAAGATGGTGGTGGCGATATTAGCTTTTTATTTTCATATAAATTAGCTTTAACTTTTGCATACAAATCTGGAAAATCCGAATCTTTACTTCCAACATAATATCCAAGTGAGAATGGGTCGCCTGAAAATAATTCTTTGTATTTTTTTCTGACTTCTTCAGAATGCATAATTACACTTGCCGCCCTTTCAAGTTGTTGAATTGATAGCATTCGTAAAGGAAATTTAACAATTGCACTTACACCATCCTTTCTTCCAATGCATCGCTCATAAAAAGAAGTAAATACAATAAGTGCAAAATATGCCTCAGATTTACCACCTCCTGTATCAACATGGAGTACATCTACAATATCTAAATCACATTCTTTTACTACTGATTCGATACTTGATAAAAAAAAGGCAAGCTGAAATAATCTCCAACCTGCTTGTGGTATTGAAATATCTTGAGCTAAATAGTAATTATAAAAAGATTCATTTGTTTTAAGAAAGGATTCTTTAACATTTGCATCTGTTTTAATAAGATTTAATCCATTTTCAATGCGAACTATTAGTTTTTCAAAATGTTCTGCAAGTTGATTGCGTTCTTTCCATGTATTTTGTCGATTACTATTTTTTTCTCTTGATTGGTATTCATTTTCTGAAACACATAGAGTTACATTTGTTTTGTAAATCCGATCATATTTTTTCATTTCATCTATAAATCCCTCAAGAGAATATATTGCATTTTTTTCAATCATCAAATTTGCAAAGGTTAAATCTAAACCTAAAATGCTTTCCATAGGTCGAATGTTTTCTTGTTCAAATCGTGCAAAATGTTCAGTAGTAAACTGTTTTCGTTTATCATCTAACCATATTGCTTGGCAATTTTTAGTACGAAAATCATAGAAATATTTCTGCTTATATCCTTCATAATTATATTCATCAATAAATTCCTTTATAATCAAATTTCCAATATCTATTTCTATATTACAATTAAAAAGCGTTCGTTCAAAATCTATATCTGTTTGTTCTGGTTCTTGACTAGTATTTTCATAATTGAATGAAATTAACACATTATCTTCATCAAATTCAGTCAATTTTACTGAAATTTTCACATTCCATATACCATCTATAATTTTTTTATTTATTGCAACATCATTATTTGCTTTTTCATATGTCTTAGAAAAATCCAAATTAAATTCTGAATCTTGGCATAGATTCAATTTAAATTTTTCACTGAATGATAATCTTTTCCATTTATTCTTTTTTGGATTTTTATCTTTATTTTCATCAGTTAAATTTTCTGAATTTACATCATTTTTTATCTTATAATACACATTTCCAGTAGCTTTTATTATAACTTCAGGCTTTGATATAAGTTCTTTTTTTTGCGACAATATTGAAACTTTTAATTCTGATGCTCGTATCGATGCTGTTTTACTATCATCAAATGTGATATTTTTTGTTTCATCGGATTCTGGTTTTCGGGCTGCAAGTGTTCCAATTAAATACAATCTATGTGGCTTTTCATTTATAATTTCATCATCGTTATGAGTGCCCATAACTTTAGAGATAATATATCCTGTAATATTGGATGCAAATTTTTCTTGGATAGGTGTGTCAATCATATTTTTATCATCTTTAATATATTTATGATTAAAGTATATGTATTTATTGGCTTTAAAATATTATATATTAAAGACCTATATATGTGCAATGGATTGTTCGAATCTATCACAATTATAAATTAAATGTCTCCCCCTCCTCCAATCATAACAATTTTAAAAGCAAATAATATAAACGATTGCCCCCTTATATTTAAGATACTTTTTTTGCAATCTCAAACAATGAACGAAAATCACACAAAAACACAAAAAAAACCATACATAAAATGCACAAAATGTAATAAAGCCGCAATCATATTTCAAAAATATTCTGGAATGCACCTATGCAAAAATCATTTCATAGCAGATGTCGAAAGAAAAATAAAATTAACCATACGAAAAGATTTTAAAGTGCATAAAAACGAAACAATAGCAATTGCATTAAGTGGTGGAAAAGATAGTACTGTTTTATGTTATATATTAGACAAAATATTTGGAAAAAGACCAGATATAAAATTAATTGCAATAACAATTGATGAAGGTATAGCAGGATATCGAGAAAAATCATTAGAACTTGCAAAAAATTTAACAAAACAACTTAAAATGAAGCATATCATTAAATCATTTGAAGATGAATTTGATATTACACTTGATGAACTAACAAAGAAAGAACGAACAAAAGGTGCATGTAGCTATTGTGGAGTGCTTAGAAAAAATCTATTAAATAAAACTGCAAACAAAATCAAAGCATCAAAACTTGCAACAGGGCATAACCTTGATGATGAAGCACAAACAATTCTTCTAAATCATCTAAGAGGAGATGTTGCCCGCACACTTAGACTCTCTCCAAAAAAAGCAATTAAAGGGCTTGTGTTTCGTGCAAAACCACTTAAAAACATTCCAGAAAAAGAAGTTGCTTTATATGCATATGTAAATAATTTGCCAATCGATTTTAGTGAATGTCCATATGCACACGAATCAATTA
>JAAXQB010000368.1 GCA_012329085.1 Methanosarcinales archaeon
CGGATATAAGATTTAAAGAACAAACGCTAAATTATAATGTAATATACAAATAAAAAAATGTATGTATGAAAACTATAAAAAATCTAACTTGTGAATATTGGAATAATAGAGCAGACGATTATAACAAGATTCGCAAACAAGACTGGGATGTGTGGAAGGCGCATCTAAGCAATATACTTGGATGTGTAAAAAATCAAAACATTCTTGATATAGGCACAGGACCTGGAACTCTTAGCATTCCATTAGCACAACTTGGGGCAAATGTGACAGCCATAGATTTGTCTCCAAACATGCTTGAAAAAGTGCGAGATAATGCAATTGCCAATAGCATTTCTATCACTCATTCGCAATGTGATGCCGAAAATTTGCCATTTAAAGATAACTCTTTTGATGTTGTAATTAATAAATGGCTTTTTTGGGCATTACCCAATCCAGAAGATGCATTATCTGAATGGAAAAGAGTTTTAAAACCAAATGGAACTTTGATAATAATTGATGGAAATTGGTTTGCTTTTAAAACTTCAATTTTAAAAAAACTTTATTATCATTTAATTGCTATGCCACTTGTTTTAATTACTGAACGAAAAAATAGATGGGGTGCTTATTCACACCTTGAAGATAAATTGCCCATGATTTCAAAGAATCGTCCAGAATCAGATATTGAAATGTTATCAAAATATGGATTTGAAACAGAACTTTTAGATGTTAATATTCCAATAACTTCTAATTTTATAGAATCTCTAAAATCTGGACATCAGGGGAAACAATTTATTGTGAAAGGTATTAATACACACTAATAAACACATAAATAAAATCTAATAGAAAATAAAAATCATGAATTGGGCAAACGAATGGAAAAAATTAATACAAATTTCCTCATTCAAAAGAGGAAACAATTCTCCTTTCACTTCAAAAGAATTTGTAGATTGGTATGAGTTGCAAATAAATCATAATGAATACCCATCAAACATTCTTAATAAAATATTGCAATATATTGATAAAGATTCAACAATACTTGACATAGGTGCTGGAACTGGTGCATTCACAATTCCTTTATCAAAGATTGCACAAGAAATTACAGCACTTGAACCATCGAATGAAATGTTATTTCATCTTAAAAATAAATTAAATGGTGTAAATGTTAAAATAATAAATAAGCGAATCGAAGATCTATCAATCAAAGATGTAAATCAATGCGATATAGTGCTTGCAGCACACTCTTTATATGATGTAATGGATATTAAAACAGAACTTGAAAAAATGTTATACTTATCTAAAAAGCATCTTATTATTATAATGGGATTTGGAAAATCAAAATTTTATAATGATATATATCAGCACTTTAAAGGAGAATACCATCCACCACCATCATTTATTCACTTGTATAATATTTTATATGAAATGGAAATACCTGCAAATATAGAAATTATAAAATCAATGGGTCCACAAGTTTTTAAAGATAAAGAGCAGGCAATAAATCATTGGAGTAAGTATCTTAAATTACCAAATGACAAACTGCCCGAACTTCAAACATATTTATCAAATTACATAACAGAAATAGATGGAAAAGCTCATATCAATCTTGAAAAGGAATCTGCTATAATCGTATGCAATAAAACTTAAAGGTATTGAAAAATGCTAAAATACATTCTAAAAAGAATCTTTTATATGATCTGTGTTCTACTTGGTGTGACCATTTTAACCTTTTCATTATTGCATCTCGTACCCGGCGACCCTGCTGAGATGATAGCAATTGAAAGATATGGAGAAGAAGTTACAGCAGATGTAATAGAACATGTTCGAATTGAACTTGGGCTTGATAAACCATTGCATATACAATATTTAAGATGGCTTGGAAATGTATTACAAGGCGATTTAGGATATTCAAGTAGAACGGATAGACCTGTTTTTGATGAAATTAAAATGCGTTTTCCTGCGACATTAGAACTTGCTATTGCCGGTATGTTTGTATCATTAATCATATCAATACCAATTGGAATTATTTCTGCCATAAAACAATACTCGGCAATAGATAATGCGAGTATGTTTATAGCTTTAATTGGAGTGTCTATGCCAAATTTTTGGCTTGGGCTTTTATTAATATTATTCTTTTCAGTGCATCTTGGAGCATTGCCAGTTTTTGGAAGAGGGGGGATTGAGCACCTTATTTTGCCTGCCATAACACTTGGAACCGGAATGGCTGCAATTACAGCGAGATTGATGAGGTCGAGTATGCTTGAAGTGCTTACACAAGATTATATTAGAACAGCAAGAGCAAAAGGATTAAGTGAAAAAATAGTTATTGGAAAACATGCATTAAAAAACGCATTGATACCTGTTATTACAATTATTGGATTACAATTTGCAGCACTTCTTGATGGAGTGGTTATAATAGAAGTGATATTTGCATGGCCAGGAATTGGAAGATTACTTGTGGATTCTGTTTTTGCACGAGACATTCCAGTAATTCAAGCAGGTGTGCTTTTTAGTGCAATTCTAATCACAGCAGCCAATCTTTTAGTGGATATTTCTTATGCATATCTGGATCCTAAGATACGATACGAGGATTGAACAATGCATGATATTATAATAAAAATCATAGATGGACGATTGCCTTCAACCAAAGTTACAAAGAGACTTGTAAAGCATAAACTTGCAATGGTTGGACTTACAATCATAATAATACTAATTTTTCTTGCGATATTTGCACAATTTATTGCACCAAACGATCCAATACAACAAAATCTTAGATATAGATTAACAGCACCTTTTGAAAATTCAGATTTTCCATTTGGAACTGATAATCATGGCAGATGTGTATTAAGTAGAATTTTACATGGAACTCAAATATCGCTCTCTATTGGGATTGTGATTGTTATTATGACGGCAACAATTGGAATTCTAATTGGGGTGATTAGTGGATATTATGGGGGTTTAATTGATAACTTTTGTATGAGAATTGTGGATATATTGATAGCATTTCCAGGTATTATATTAGCATTAGTTATTGCAGGATTACTTGGGCCTTCGCTTTTTAATGTTATGCTTGCACTTGGTATTCAAGGATGGACTGGATATGCACGAGTGGTTCGTGGGTCAGTTCTTTCTGTTAAAGAAAAAGATTTCGTAGAAGCTGCAATTTCAATCGGAGCAAGTGATACAAGAATTATGTTTAAACATATTCTTCCAAATTGTCTTGCACCTGTTATTGTAATGGCAACACTTGGTGTGGCACATATAATACTTGCAGCATCTGCACTTAGTTTTCTTGGACTTGGAATGCAACCGCCATATCCTGAATGGGGTTCAATGTTAAATGCAGGTCGTTCGTTTATGCTAACTGCACCATATCTTACAATAATTCCGGGTATTGCAATAATGATAACAGTTCTTGCATTCAATTTTCTCGGAGATGGACTTAGAGATGCATTTGATCCTAAGAATAGAGAATTATAATTTATTGAATAAATGAAAAACAATAATAATCAAGATACACTTCTAACCATTCACAATTTAAAAGTGCATTTTTCTACTGAAAATGGTATTGTAAAAGCTGTAGATGGAATTAATTTAAGCATTCAAAAAGGAGAGATAGTTGGACTTGTTGGAGAGTCTGGAAGTGGAAAATCCATTACTGCACTTTCTATAATGGGGTTACTTCCAAAAAATAAAATAATAGACGGGGAAATTTTATTTAATAAAGAAAATTTATTGACTAAAAATAAAAAAGAAATAAGGAAAATTAGAGGAAATAATATTTCAATTGTTTTTCAAGACCCTATGAGTTCCCTCAATCCTTGTTTATCAATTGGTGAGCAAATTTCTGAAGGAATTAGATTGCATCAAGGGTTGAATGGACAAAATGTAAAAAAAAAGACAATTGAATTATTAAAACTTGTAGATATTCCATCTCCAGAAACTCGAATAGATGAATACCCACATCAATTAAGTGGTGGCATGAGGCAAAGAATTATGATTGCAATGGCAATTTCATGCAATCCTTTACTTCTTATTGCAGATGAACCTACTACTTCTCTTGATGTTACAATACAAGCGCAGATTATTGAACTTATGAAAAATCTTATAAAAAGCAAAGATTGTTCTTTATTGTTGATTACGCATGATTTTGGAATTGTTGCAGAAATATGTGATAGAGTTGCAGTTATAAAAGATGGGAAAATTGTAGAAGAAAATACTGTTAAAAATATATTTGACAATCCTAAGCACCCTTATACTAAAAAACTACTTGATTGTCTTTTGTATTAATCAAATAACGCCCATTCGTTCCAAATGTGCTTTCCAAATGTGCTTTCCAAATGTGCTTTCCAAATGTGCAAACGCTCATTTGTTCTAAATGAGCTATTAAAGATTTTTTACAAAAAAAAGATTTTAAATTTATGAATTCAGATATATTAATACAAGTTAAAGATTTAAAAAAACATTTTTCAGTTGGTGCATTATTTAAAAAGAAAAAAACTGTGTATGCTGTTGATGGTATAAATTTTTTTATTAAAAAGAATAGTGTATTTGGATTAGTTGGAGAATCTGGATGTGGAAAATCCACAGTAGGAAAACTTGTTTTACGACTTTTAGAACCTACAAATGGAACTGTGCATTTCAAAAAGGAAAATATATTTAATTTATCTAAAAAAGAAATGAGAAATTTAAGGAAAAATATGCAAATGGTTTTTCAAGATCCATTTACTTCATTAAATCCTAAAATGACTATGGGCGAGATAATTAAAGAACCTATTTTGGTGCATAAGTTGTATGATAATAAACAAGACCTAAATTTAAGAGTTTTTGAATTAATTAAATTAGTTGGTTTAAATGTAGAGCATGATAGAAAATATCCACATGAATTTAGTGGTGGTCAAAGGCAAAGAATTGCTATTGCAAGAGCGATTGCAATAAATCCCTCATTTATTGTTGCAGATGAACCTGTATCTTCATTAGATGCTTTTATACAACTTCAAGTACTTGATTTGATGAAAGATTTGCAAAAAAAACTCAATCTAACTTATCTTTTTATATCTCATGATTTAAGTGTTGTTAAATATATGTGTGATACTGTGGCTGTAATGTATCTTGGTAAAATTATTGAAATGGGTGATACTTTTGATGTATTTAATAATCCAAAGCATCCATTTACACAAGCATTAATCTCTGCAATTCCAATATCTAATCCACGCATGAGTGAAAAAAAGAAAAGAATTGTTTTAAAAGGTGAAGTTCCAAGTCCAATAAATCCGCCAAAAGGTTGTAATTTTCATACACGATGTTCGTATAAAAAAGAGATATGTATGCAAGTAGAACCTGAATTTATGGAGGTAGGGAGTGAGCATTTTGTTAGTTGCCATTTGTGGTGAATGTGATTGCTTTAAAATTTGATTTTAACTTGACTTATGTTTATTACAAGATAAATCAACCATGTGAGGCGGTATGAGACCATCAAACCGTTCAGAAAAGCAAAATCAATATCGAATGCTTGAATGGGCATCTAATCTGACAACGAGAAAATGTATTTGTCTGCAGAATTCACACAAATTACGCAGATTTTTTTTTATTTGAATATTAACTACTTTTTTAATTGACAATAGATGTATTGTCAATAAGAATAATTTAATTTTTATATTTTATTAAATTAATTTGTAAAATATGCAAGAAATAATAAAAATTTAAATATTTTATGGTAAATTATCATTGAAATCGATGAAAAATTTAAAATTATTAAAAATCAAATTATGATGAAAAATTTAAATTTTAAATGAAAAATAATTTTGAAACAATTTGCAAAGATACATTTATATATAGAAAATGTAATTTAATTAGTATATTATATAAATGGATTTGATAAAATATGTGCGAAGTGATGAAAAATGAAGAATTTTATGATAAATTGATTAAAGCTTTGAAAAGTGAAGATAAGATTTTTAAATTGGAGGGTGTGAGTGTTAGTGGAACTATTGAGATTAATGAAATTTATGAAAAGATTGAAAATGATGATAATTTAAAACATTTAATTTTGATTGAAAATGATAAAAAAATTGTTTATCTTGATGTGAATATTGGAATTGAAAATGTGATATTTAATAATAATGTTAAATTTTATGATGAAAATAATAAAATATGTGTGAAATTTAAAAATATTCAATTTCATGACACCATATTTAAAGAAATGGCTGATTTTAGTAGTTCAACTTTTAAAGAAAATACTGATTTTCGGAGTTCAACTTTTGAAGGAGAGGCTGATTTTTCGAGTTCAATTTTTGAAGGAGAGGCTGATTTTTCGAGTTCAATTTTTGAAGGAGAGGCTGATTTTTCGAGTTCAATTTTTGAAGGA
>JAAXQB010000038.1 GCA_012329085.1 Methanosarcinales archaeon
CATTGTTATATATAATTTATAACAAAGCTCATTCTCGAAGAGAATGAACGATGTGGAAAATTTTTGATAGTTCATTCGAAAAGCACATTCGGAATGAATGAGCGTAAACACTCATTCGTTCCGAATGAGTTTAAGAAAATTTTTGATTTTCGTTTTCGTTCTAAATGAGCGTTATTCGATAGCTTGTTCAGAATGAACAATCGTTTTCTCGTGATTGAACATTTTGAGTGTTATCCAAAAATTAAATATTTATCACAGTTTCATACTTTTGATTATATATAATTTATAAAATTATATTTAAAAAAAATTAATTTTTTCGTACGGAACGCCCCCTATTTTTCTATGTAAAAAATAACAATAAATGAATTACATTAAAAATTTCCACATACATAGCAAAATTCATTAACTTTCACAAATAATGCTCATTCTCCTTCGTAGAATGAACAAACGCTCATTTGACCCAAATGAGTTATAAAAAATTTTCTTTAATTCATTTTTTTAAAAATGGGTGTTAATTATATAATATTAATTATTCATTTTAAATGATTTTATAGATTTATATGCTAACATATATTCATTTCAAATAATCAAACGCTCATTTATTCTAAATAATCAAACGCTCATTTATTCTAAATAATCAAACGCTCATTTATTCTAAATAAGCTATAAAAAATAGGTACTACATTTATGATAATAGAGGATATATTATCAAACATTTCAAACAAAATAAAAAAAAATCTGCCAGCAGGCACTACAATATCAACTGTAGAATTTGAAGGGCCTTATCTTATTATATACACAGAGGATCCACAAGAATTTGCAAATAATGGACAAATTATTAGAAATCTTGCAAGAATTCTAAGAACTCGCATAGTTTTACGACCAGACCCATCTGTATTATTGCCGGCAGAAGAGTGCATCCAAAAAATAGACAAAATCGTTCCAAATGAAGCAGGTATATCCAATCATTACTTTAATCCAGATTTGGGAGAAGTTGTAATTGAAGCAGATAAGCCGGGACTCGTCATTGGAAAACAAGGAAGCACTCTTTGCAAAATAGCAAGAGAAATTAAATGGACTCCCAAGGTTATTCGTGCACCACCTATAAAATCTAAAACTGTACAAAATATTCGTAGCATTATGCGCGCATCGCTTGATGATAGGAAGCGAATTTTAAAAGACATTGGTCATAAAATACATAGAGATTGCACTTCTCCTGATAAATGGGCAAGATTGACAACCCTTGGAGGGTGTAGAGAAGTTGGAAGGTCTTGTTTTATATTATCTACACCAGAGTCCAGAGTGATGATTGATTGTGGTGCAAACATAGGTGCCGATGAAACAACTTCTAATTATTTGTATGTGCCTGAAGCACAGCCATTTAATCACATTGATGCCGTTGTAATCACACATGCACATCTTGACCATCAAGGGCTTGTTCCACTTTTATTTAAATATGGGTATGATGGACCGGTTTATTGCACGCCACCAACAAGAGATTTAATGGCACTTTTACAACTTGATTATATAGAAGTTGCATCAAAAGAAGGCGGCAAAATACCATACGGTTCAACTGATATTCGTAATACTCTATTGCATACAATTCCTTTAGATTATGAAGAAGTAACAGATATTGCACCGGATATTAAATTAACTTTCCATAACGCAGGACATATTCTTGGATCTGCAGTATCTCATTTTCATATTGGGGATGGTTTGCATAATATTGTAGTTACAGGGGATTTCAAATATGAAATGACGCGATTATTTGATTCTGCTGTAAATACTTTTCCAAGAGTTGAAACTGTTGTAATGGAAGCTACTTATGGGGCTTCAAATGCTATACAACCGTCTCTTAAATTAGCTGAAAAACAATTGCAAGAAGTGATAAAAAATACTATTTTAAATGATGGTATTGTACTTATTCCTGCATTTGCAGTTGGTAGAAGCCAAGAGATTATGATTGTGATAGAAGATGCTATACGAAGGAAAATTATTGGTGATGTTCCTGTATATCTTGATGGTATGATATGGGAAGCTACTGCAATACATGCCACATACCCAGAATATTTAAATAGCACACTTAGGAAACTTATTTTCCAAAAAGGACAAAATCCGTTTCTTGCAGAATGTTTTAAGCAAGTGGATTCTACAGAATTAAGAAGAAAAATTATAAATGACGCAAGCCCATGTATAATACTTGCAACTTCTGGTATGATGAATGGCGGTCCTGTGATGGATTATTTAAAAGCATTTTCAGAATATGAAAAAAATACACTTGTATTTGTTGGATATCAAGCAGATGGAACACTTGGAAGGCGAATACAAAAAGGATGGAAAGAAATTCCTTTAACTACAAGAAGTGGAACTAAAATTATTAAAATGAATATGGGTGTTGAAGTGATTGATGGTTTTTCAGGACACTCAGATAGATTACAACTTATGGAATATATTAGAAAAATGACTCCAAAACCAGAACAAGTATTTACAGAACATGGGGATGAATTGTCTTGTATTGATCTTGCAAGTTCAATCCATAAAAAAAATAGAATTGAAACAAAAGCACTTGTAAATCTTGAAACTGTGCGATTGGCGTAATTGTTTATTTGTACTATAAAAAAATCTTTATTATATTATATATAAAAAATTTCTCTAACTCATTCTGAAAAGTTTGAGTGTTAAGTATATAACTTTATAAATTATATACAATAAAAAATTAAATTTTTTTCTCTAAATCCTAAGAATAAATATTTAATAGCTAAGTCTCAGAGAGAATGAACATTATCTCGTAATCATTTATTAAAATGTGCCACAAAGATATATATATATATATATATATTTTTAAATTAAACTTACAAGATTTTTAAGCGCATCTTTTGGGTCTTTTGCTTTTACAATACCTGATGCCAAAAGAACACCTTCTGCACCAAGTTCAAGCGCTGCTTTCATATCTTCGCCTTTTGATATTCCAGCTCCACAAAGTACTTTTACAGCAGGATTTATATTTTTAACTTTTTCAACTGAAACACTAACAACTTCTGGATCAGCTTTTGAAACAGGAATTCCAGATCCGATAAGTTCAGGAGGTTCAACTGCAACAAAATCTGGCATAAGAACTGCAGCAGCTTCTGTTGTTGCTATATTATTTGTGCATATAATTGAAACCAGATCTAATTCCTTGCATATTCTAATTGATGCTTCAATATCTGCAAGAGTTAATCTTCGTTCAGAATGATTAATCAAAGTTCCAATTGCACCTGCATCTTTCACACATTCTGGAAATACATGTCCTGTAAAACTTCCAGAACCCACAGCATCTATATGTTGTGAAAATATAGGAATGTCTATTTCAGTTGTTATTCGATATATATCGCAAAACTGTGGAGCGATTGCAATTTCTATATCATATTCAATAGATACTTCTTTGCAAGCTTTTGCAATAGATATGGCATTTTTGCCAGTGCCTTCTTTATATGTTTTAAGATTTAATACTACAAGTGGTGTTTTCATTTAAATAAAATTCCCTATAATATTTTTAAATCCAAATATTGCATTTTAAAACAATACATGAATAAAAAAAACACAGATTTAGAAATCTGTCATTACTCTAAATTGATCAATCTCAGATTTATTTAATTTATCTATAAATTGTTCTGTTGTATACTTAACTTCTTTTGAATTGGTAATTGCCCTTCCCACTACAAGAATATCTGCACCAGCTTTTAATGCATCATCTATTGAATCTATACGAACGCCACCTGCAACTGCCACAAGTATTTTTTCAGATACAGCTTTTATATCTTTAATCTTATCCCATGCATGCTCTGCATTTTTTAAATCAATTGCACGATGCAATTCAACAACATCTGGCAATTCATCCAATTTTTTTAATACAGCAACTGGATCTGGAAGATTTAAAGTATCTATTATTGCATATATTCCAATTTTATGTGCTTCTTTTATCACTTTATTAATGGTGTCTGTTGGAGCTAATGCAGAAACCACAATTGCATCTGCTGTTGCATCTGCTGCCATTCGAGCTTCAAGATTTCCAGTGTCCAATGTTTTTAAATCAGCAACAATAAATGCCGCAGGTTTAAGTTCTCTAATCTTTGAAATTACATTAAGACCATATTGCTTAATAAGTGGAGTTCCTACTTCAAATATTACATGGTCGCTATCGGGAACTTCTTTAACTATATTTAATATTGCATCAATGTTTGGATTATCGAGTGCAATTTGAAGATATGCAGGATTCCATAACCGTGATACTTTAAAGCCCATGATTGCATGTGTTGATTTATCTTTTTCGGCAAGCACTGTATCAATATCTGGGAAGTTTTTAAGTGCTCTTTTAAGTGCTAATTTAGTTGCACCATAATTAAATCTATAAATTTTATTATAATCTTCTGCCTCCGGGTGAATGAATACGCTTACCACAATACATAAATCTTCAATTTCATCCATTGGAATTACTCCCTCTTCTACGGCATCAGCAATTGCTTTTGAAACTGCAGATTGTGCAGGTCCAAATATTTTTGCCGCCTGACCCATATCTTTTACTGTAACTTTTGGAACAATAAGTGTAGATGGTTTTGTTGGAAGATTTGGACGAATTACTGACACAAGAGGTGTGTGTCCTGCCGATAATTGTGTAAATCCATTTGCAAATGCATTGCCTACTACACCATCTTTACTACCTATCATAAGATCTATGTGTGCAAGTTCAGGCTCGGTTCCGATTAATGCTTCTCCTATTAACATTGTTTTTGACATGATTTTTAATATCCTTTTAATATGATACAATATAATGTATCGCAATGTGGCATAAAATTATTCTATGCAACAAAAATGTAAATTGTAGGTAAATTGCCTATCAAATTAATCATTGTACAATATAATTGTTGCGAATAGTATATAATAATTGGTAATATGTGAAGGCAAATGCTTCATTATA
>JAAXQB010000303.1 GCA_012329085.1 Methanosarcinales archaeon
CAGATTTTTCACCAAGAGCTACAGATTTTTCACCAAGAGCTACAGATTTTTCACCAAGAGCTACAGATTTTTCACCAAGAGCTACAGATTTTTCACCAAGAGCTACAGATTTTTCACTTAATTCAACTGATTTATAAAGTAAAGCTCCAGCCGTATCAAAGCGTTCAAATAGTTCTTCGCGCCAATCACCACGCTTTATTTCAAACCACTCAAATTCGCCTTTGTAAGTTTCAGGATTAACTTCGATGCTTTCTACATGTATTGAAAATTTTTTTATTTGTATTTGCTTAATAAAAGCATCTATATTTTCATCTTCTCCTTCTGCAATAATTTTAACATCATAAGGTTTCAAATTCTCGACAAACCCCGTTATATTTAATTTTCGTGCTATTTTTTCAACTGCGTCTCTATATCCTACACGCTGCACTTCACCTTTTGCAATTACTTTTATTCTTTTCATTCTTTTACCTTTATATCCTATATATATTTTTATAAATATATTTTAATAAAAAACATCATACAACTTTTATTATATATTTTCATCTAATACTCTTAACATAATACGGAACAATTATTAAAATATAATATATTAATATATCATTTGTTTATATCTGTTGTGGTCGAATTATAAAAATTCCAATACAACATAAATTTTTAAGTGTATTTTAACATATCAAACAATCTTAAATTTAAGACTACCATTATTATAATATACACTATCTATTTATATCTGTTGTGGTCAAATTATATAAATTCCAATACAACATAAATTTTCTATCATAGAAAATTTTAATTTCTTATTTATTGCTATATAATAATAGATACTTTTTTTTTATTTCATTGCAGACAAAAACTCTTCAACTGTTATATCAGCACGGGCAATGAGTGATTTCAAAGTTCCTTTTGCGACTTCCTGATGATTAGGGACAGATAATGTAGCAATATGTCTCTCTTTTATATGGATAATGTGACTACCTCGTTGTCTTGCCACTTCCCATCCCAAGCGTTTAAATACTTTTACCACTTTGCGTCCGCTTAAAAGTGGAAGTTTTTGCATTAAGCTAAAATCTCTACTTCACGCATACCAATAGTAAGAGACATACTTCTTTCAGTTCGCACCTCAAGGCACTGCTTTATTGCATCTTTAATATTCTTAATCGCTTCTTGTTCAGTTTTACCTTGACTTATACATCTAGGAATAGAAGGACATTCCACTACAAACATACCATCTTCATCTTGATCAATTGTTACAATAAATTTCATAAGCTTATTCTCCTTTTTATTTTTGTAGATAATTTATAAAACTCGTCAACGCGCATTCTCTTTGAGAGCTCGTTCGGAAAGCACATTCGTAAAGCTCATTCGGACCGAATGATCGTAGGAGAAAATCTCTGATTTTCGACCGAATGAGCGTTATTCGAGCAAATAAGCGTTATCTCGAAAATCAACTTATTTGACTATTTATACCTATTGTAGTCAAATCATAAAAATTCTTATTGACGATTTAATCTAATGATATTTTATTTAAAGACTATCATTATTATAATATACACTATTTGTTTATATCTGTTGTGGTCGAATTATAAAAATTCTAATACCGATTGTCAAAAATTCAAATTATAAATTTTTCATATGAGGCATGTGAAAAAAGAATGGTTTAATATACTAATAAAATTTAATATTATTGATATATGACTGAAATAAAACAAAAACAACCTATGCTTACTCTTGAAGATATTTTAAAACTCTTTAAAGAGACAGATGAAAAATTATAAAAAAAACTTTAATTTAAGTATAAAATTTTTTTATAGCTCGTTCGAAACGAACGAGCGTTTGCTCGTTCGGAAAGCACATTCGGAACGAATGTGCGTATGAGAAAACCGAAGGTTTTCGAACGAACGAGCGTTAATATATAATTTGTAAAGCTCATTCTCAAAGAGAATGAGCGTTTATTATATATTTTCACTTAGCATACAATGTTACAAATCATATACTAATACAAAATAAATTATCAAATGCAATTATCAAAGCTAAATTACCCACTCACATTCATATTTGCCACCCGAATTGAAGGCGTTATAATATTACCTACTGACCGTGCATCAATTCCTGCACCATCAATATTTTTAAGCACATCAAAAATATTTCCTGAAATCATCAAAGATTTAATTGGTTTATCAATACAACCATCTTTAATTAAAAAAGCATTTCGAGCTTCAACTGAAAAATCACCTGATATTGAATTTGCAGTATGTGCACCAATAACCGTATGAACTAAAATTCCATTATTAGTTTCAGCCACAATATCACATCCAGGATATTCTATAATCATGTTTTGAATATCAATTGAAGGTGTTGAAGTATATGATCTTCTACTACTATTTCCTGTGCTTTTTATAGATTCTTTTCCTGCCGTATAGCAATCATATAAAAAAGATTTGAACACGCCCTTCTCAATAATGCTATTGCACATCGAAGGTGTTCCCTCTCCATCTGATATAGAAGAACCAATTCCTGATTCCATTATTCCAGTATCTATAATATTAAGATTCTCAGATGCAATAACTTCTCCCTTTTTTTCAGATAAACTTGACTTATTCTTTTGCACATTATCAGCACTTAATGAAGGAATAAAGGTATATTCTAAAAGATTGGAAAATGCAAATGGATGCAAAATCACAGAAGTTTTGCAAGATTCAATCGAAATCCTATTTTGAGATTGTTTTGCAAGAGTTGCTGCATTTTTCCCAATTGAATAATAATCAATATTCAAATTTCTTGACATATCAAAATCATACGAAGTCACAACATCTCCTTTAGTTGTGATTACATCAATAAATCCTGTTGCTATACTACCCTCCTGTTCAACAAATACGTCATTTGAATTTATAAGTAATGATGAACCATATGAACACGAAAAAGAACCAGAAGTTGCAAGAATATCAGATACAGATTTTGAACCTTCAAGCATTGAAAATGCAAGTTCGATAGTTTTATCCAATTCTATCTCTTTTATTTTTTTATCAAATAATCCTAAAATTTTTGGAAATTGAGATTTAGAAGGCAATCCAGTCCACGCAGGATCGCCACCCCTAACCCTTGCAGAGGAGACTGCAATCTTTGCAGCATTTTGAATGTCATTCATGCAATCAGAATTTGTACTTGCAAATCCTATTGCACCATCTACGATTGCACGAATTCCAATACCTTTAAAAGATTGTTCTTTTGCAGAATCTATTTTATCTTTTTTAATATCAATGCTTATAGACCTTGCATTTGAAAGATATATCTCTGCCTCATTTGCACCAAAATTTTTTGCAAATTCAAGCGCTTTTTCTGCCATTGTATTTTCTATTATACTCAAACACCCCCTATAAGTGCTTTTGAAATTAATATATGCGGAGAACCATCTGACACAGGAACAGTCTGTCCTCCTTTGCCACAATGACCAGAATACATGGTAAGGTCATCCCCTACCATTGTGATATGGTCCAATATTTCAAGCGTATTCCCAGAAAGTGAAACATCCCGTAGCAATCCTTTAAGTTCTCCATTTTCTATAACATATCCCTTCTTTGCATTAAATTGGAATACTCCTTCTCCTGTATTTACTTGTCCACCTCTTGATCCTATAAGATAAAGTCCATTTTTAATTTCTTCTAACATTTCTTCAAATTTAGAATCTCCTGAATCTATATAAGTATTGCTCATTCTAACAAGTGGTTGTGAAATTCCTTGTGCTCTACTATGCCCAGGATCTGACTTAAAATGAGATGCTGTTTCCCTTGAATGCAAGTATGACTTCAATACTCCATCTTTTACAATTGTAGTTTTTTGAGATTCCACCCCTTCTACATCAATAGGAGAAAATCCATATTCATAAAGAGTTGGATCATCAATAACTGACATAAGAGGAGATGCTATTTTTTCTCCTATTTTATCTTTTAAAATAGAGTCTCCTTCAAGCACAAGGTCTGCTTCTGCTGCATGTCCTACAGCCTCATGAATGAACACACCAGCAAGTGCAGGATCTAAAATAACAGGCAAATTTCCACCTTTTGCTTGCTTTGCATTTAATAATTCAACAGCACTAATTCCTGCAAGTTCTGCAAGTTCATATGCATCATATTTTTTAAAAAGTTCATATCCACCAATGGATGCTTTACTTTCAAATCCTGCTTGATAGATCCCATCACGAATTGCAACTGCATTTATAAAAATGCCAGTTCGCATCAATTCATATTCAAATTCTTGACCCTCAGAAGAATTATATTTAATTTTTGCACTTGATTCAAAATAGGTGACTGTTGTACTCTTAACTTCATCTAATGATGCTTTGCGTTCAATTTCTTTTAAAAATTCAACCTTATCTTCGATTGAAATATCGGCAGGATTTATTTTAACTTTTGGAATTTTTTTTATATTTTTTTTTTCAAATGGTGCAAGTTCAATATTTTTTTCAAGTCTTTGTTTGCTCATTCTTGGAGTGGATAATCGTTTAATTCCTTTTGCAAGAATGGATGCAGATTTAACTGCTTTATCAATATCAGATTTATTATCACACGCATTTCCAGAAACAAATCCCATATATCCTTTATAAAGAGCTCGTACCCCCATACCATTTGATTGATTTACAGAAATTTCTTGCAATTCGCCATTATCAAGAATGATTGAAGTTGATTTTTCATCAATCATTCTAACATCAAAAAAGTCTAATTCGTGCATATTTAATTTATTATTGTATTAAATAACTGTATGTGTCGGAAGTGCAATATTTAGATTTATGTTTGAATTTTTAAGCTTCTCCATAATACTTTTCTTTTCAATTCCAACAAAACTATTTTCAATTACATCAGATATATTGGATACAGGGATAATTGTCACCATATCTTTATATGCATCTTCAATCAAAATATCCTTTTCATTCATTTTTGGAATTAATATTTTCTTAATTCCAGCTTTTGCAGCAGCTTCTATCTTATAGGTCACACCACCCACGGGAAGTACATCCCCTCTGACTGAAAGAGATCCGGTCATTGCAAGTTTTTGATCTATTGGAATTTTTTCCATTGCAGATATGATTGCAGTAGCTATTGATATGGATGCACTATCACCTTCAACACCTTCATAAGTTCCTATAAATTGTACATGAATATCATGATTTATAATATCCTTTCCAGTAAGATTTTTAATAACTGCAGATACATTTTGTACAGATTCTTTTGCAATATCTTTTAACATTCCTGTTGCAATTATTGTCCCAGAAGATTTTGTGCTAGGAGGAGTGACTTCTGCAACGATAGGCATAACAATTCCAGAATCATTTCCCATAACTGCAAGCCCATTTACCATCCCTATTGCAGAATCTTTAGTTCCAAACATTTGATAATCTTTGCGATAGTCTAAATAATTATCTGCCAATTGTTGTTCAATCGATCTTGCAATTTTTTTAGCAGAAACCACATGCTTTGCAGTTGTGATTTTAGCAAATTCTCCTTTTGCAAGGTCTCCTGCAACTCTAATTAACCCTCCAAGGTCTCTCAATTTTAAAGTCAAGTGTCCTTTTCGCCCAGCTCTTCTCTTTGCTTCTTTGAGCACTTCTAATACGGCACCTTTATCAAAATGTGGAATATTACCATCATTATTAACCTCTTGTGAAACAAAACGAACAATGCTCTTTTTATTTTCAATAGAATCTTCCATTGAATCTTTCATATACACTTCATAACCATATCCTTTAATTCGAGACCTAAGTGCAGGATGCATTCTTTCAATTGCATCAACATTTCCTGCTGCAATCATTATGAAATCACATGGTACAGGATCTGTTTTTACAAGTGCACCCGAACTTCTCTCTGATTGACCAGTGATAGGGAATTCTTTTTCTTGTAATGCTGTGAGCAAACTTTGTTGAGATTCTGGACGAAGCGTATTAATTTCATCAATAAAAAGAATTCCTTTATTGGCTTTGTGGATATCTCCACTTTCCACCCTATCATGTGATGGAGTTTCAAGACCTCCTGATTGGAATGGATCGTGTCTTACATCTCCAAGAAGTGCACCTGCATGTGTTCCAGTTGCATCAATATATGGTGCATATTCTTTTTCATAGTTTGATACAATAAGCTTTGGAATTAAATTTTCATCTCTTTGCACAAATTGTCGCGACATCATGAAAATCAAAAGAGATGCAATTATTCCCCATATTAATTGCCCTACTATGGCCGAATAAATTATAATACCTGCAATAATAATTAACAGTACGATATTTCGCGATTGTGTCTTTTTTTGTGCTTCAATCTTATATGCAGTGACGATTTCTATTCCTTTTCCAGCAGGAACTTTTTTAATTTTTGGATTGTTATTATCCTCCGCATTTGGATATACTAGTGTATCTTGCAATTCTTCTTTTGGAAGCAATTCTGCCATTGCTTTTGCAAGTAATGATTTTCCAGTCCCTGGAGTTCCAATCATCATCACATGCCGTCTTTGATTTGCAGCTTTCTTGATAACTTCTACAGCATGATTTTGACCAATGATTTGATCAA
>JAAXQB010000245.1 GCA_012329085.1 Methanosarcinales archaeon
ATGTGGGTGGATGTGGAACTGCTACAGGACCATTTGCCAATACGGCAAACCTTACAGCAGTTAATCCTGATGGAACAATCATCACAGATGTATCAGCGGACGGAGCAGTGGCAGATAAAGATGGCGATGGAGACCCAACCAATGATAGTGATGTGACAATGATTATGTTTGATTTTGACGGAAGTATCGGGGTAGCGAAGCGAGTGAGTGCTGGACCGATTTTGAGTACAGCAGGATGTTATGATGTGACATTTGAAATCAAAGTACAGAACTACGGAACGACTAATATCAATGGGGTACAAGTAGTAGAAGATTTTGCAGCAGTATTTGGTGCAGGAGATGTATGGAATATTGTAAGTGTAGAAAGTGAAGAATTTGATGTGAATGGAGCATTTGATGGGACAACAGATACGAATCTATTATTAGGCAACGATGTGTTGACTTCTACCGCAGGAGGCAATGAAGGAGCGATATATGTGACTGTGAATGTTTGTCCTGATGGCAATACGGCTCAATACAGCAATAGTGTTACCGCAACAGGTACATCGCCTGATGGCATGGCATTGACGGATGAATCACAGATGGGATCCACACCTGATCCTGACGGAGACGGAGATCCTACGAATAATAATGATGTGACGACATTCCAGTTGAATTGTGAAATACCACAGTTTACCAACTGTCCAAGACCGAATATCGTAGTAGATGCACCAGAAGGATGGTGTAGTAGTTTTGTGAATTTCTCACCACCGATTGCGACTTCGCAATGTGGATTAGATACCATAATGCAGACCGATAATACAGGCTTGAGTAGTGGAGATTTATTCCCAGTAGGAAGAACAAGATTGGTATTTACAGCAGTAGATATGTTTGGAAATCTCGATTCATGTGAACTGATTGTAATCGTAAATGACTTCCATACACCACCGACGATCGCTTGTAGTGAAGATGTAGAAGTAGAGAGTGATCCATTGATGTGTGGAGCGATAGTAGAGAATATCGAACCGACAGCAGTGAGTGATAATTGTCCGAATAATATCGCAGTTACTTATACATTGACGGATGAAGCAGGAGGAATTATCGCTTGCGGAATAGAAGATGCCAGCGGATTGAAATTTCCAGCAGGAGTGACTACAGTAACTTATATGGTACAAGACCAACCACTATTATTGATCACAGAAGTGAATAATGATGAGGTAAATAATGGTTTAGAAATCACCAATATAGGAGCAGCTAATTATAATATTTCAGGTATGATCATCGGAAGAGAAGGAGCCATGGATGCGACATTCATCGTACCAGAAATAACAATTTTAGCACCAGGCGATACCTATACACAATTATTTGATGCAGTAGCATTGGGTACACCAGTAGGGTATTATATCAGTTATGAAGACAACCAAATAGACGGAGTGTCCTTATATAGTTATACGGCAACAGAATTTGTGTGGACAGGCGACTTGAACGGTGATAATGTACACAGACCTTATGCATGTGATTCAGACCATAGCCAAGATTGGAAAGTGATTAATAATTGCTTAGGATCAAGTTTCGGAGTTCTGAACGACGAAGTAGATATCTATACTGCGAATGGCGATACAACAGCATTGCAAAGTACGAATCCATCCAAAGCAACTTGTAGCTTTACCGTTACGATTAGCGATACAGAGGCACCGTATTGTGCAGCGTTTGATACGACAGCGTATATGTCTATTGACTTGCCGCAAGCGATTACTTCGGCAGCATGTGCTCATTCTGTGATAACGGTTAATGGATTCTTCCAAGTAGGCGATGTAGATATATTGAATTTGCAAGCAACTTATGCGGATATGATGGGCTTGACAGCGACATTGACCAGTCCAAGTGGTACGAGCATCACATTGTTTAGTGGAATGTGTGCTGGGACAGCGGATATGGATATCAATTTGGATAGTCAATCACCAACTTCATTAGCGACGATTGCATGTGGACCGATGGGACAAGGAGGCATTTATCAACCATTAGAAGATATGTCAGCATTCTTTGGAGAACCTGCAAATGGAGATTGGATATTGGATATTTATTCTGGTACAGGCGATATCGGAACAATGGATAATTGGGAATTGAGATTGGGTGAATTAGTGCCATATACACAAGTAGATACTTTGATGGAAAATGACTTGGGAATATGTGGAGCAGAATTTATTTGGGCTCACCCAGTATTTGCAGATAATTGTGGAGATGGATCGATAACGGTTTCTTATTCATTTACAAATGGTCTTGCGACTGCGACACCAGTAGAAGGAGGAAGTATAGAGACGAAGATATTTAATGTAGGTACGACGACAGTAGAATATGTATTGACAGATGGAGCAGGAAATGTTTCGTCTTGTAGCTTTGATGTGACGGTGATTGATACAGAAGCACCAGTTATAGCAGCAGGGAATGCAGGAGGACAAGGTGTATGTTATGACAGAACGATACAGTTAGGAGCTGGAGCATGTGAGGTAAATGTAGATTTCCCAACATTAGCTGAGTTATTGGCATTGGGTGACTTGGTTGTGGATGATAATTGTGGAGTAGATTCTATCAGTTATGCACCATCAGCGGATATGGCATTTGAGATAGGAGAGACAGAAGTTACCTTTATCATCATGGATGCTGCTGGTAATGCAGATACTTGCATGTTTACGGTGACGGTATTGGAACACGATACAGATTCAAATGGCCTTACATGTGCTGGTGAAATTCAGTTATCATTAGGTCCAGATTGTACAGCTACAGTGACAGCAGATATGTGCTTGCAAGGAAATGGATATGCTTGTTATGACAACTATTGTGTGACATTGGAAGATGAGAATGGTAATTATATAGGAAGTAGCGAAGATGGAACGAATATTTTGGATCTTAGCCATGTTGGAACAGCCGTAAAAGCGACGATTTGTATAGATTGTGAAGTAGGCTCTAATTGTTGTTGGACGACGATCAATGTAGAAGAGAAATTGACACCAGAAGTCGAATGTCCTGCTGATACGACAGTAAGTTGTAACCAAGGAACAGATCCGATATTTACAGGAGAACCAATTCTCTTGACATGTGAGCAAGATGTGACGATGACGTACTACGATGAATTTGTAGATGGCGGAGCTTGTGGAACACCGAGAGCACAGATCACAAGAATATGGACGATAACAGACGAAAGTGCTAATCAAGTACAATGTACACAAGTGATCACGATAGAACCATTTGGATTGGATAATGTAGAATTTCCAGTAGATATGGACTTGACGAATTATCTTAATTGTGAAGATGTGGCGAATAATCCAGATCTATTACACCCTGATACAACAGGATATCCGATGATCAATGGAGAAGA
>JAAXQB010000037.1 GCA_012329085.1 Methanosarcinales archaeon
AAGTTGGATGAATCCAAACTTATTGTATTAAATGTATTACCAAGCCTTGAATTACAAGTGTCTTCTTTCTTACACGCTGAAAAAAAGATGACAAAAGATGAGAATAAAATAATAATGAATTTCATATCAATTAATTTTTAAATTTGAGTTAATGGATTTCCAATTAATCTAAATTTTGACCAACATTCTTTGATTTCGTCATTTTTGGTTTCTGATATTTCTTTGTCAAGTAAAACAATCAAACCACCAATTGTGTCAACTTTACCTTCTGAAAAAATATTTCCTAATAAATTACAAATCTTTTTCATTGGAAATATTTTAACACTCTCGACTGCCCCAAAAAAAGAGCAAGCTCTATTTTCAAGAACCCATTTCAAACCAAATGGAATTTTATTATGTTCAAATTTCAGATTATCACATGTCATGGAAATAATAATTCCAATAGATGAACTCTTTGCCTTTTTAGATAGAAGATGATGCCATCTAAGACCTCGGTAACCTGACCAACCTCTTGACCTACCATGCCCTAAATAAATTACCAAACTTATTTTTCTATCAATTAACCTTTGAACTAATTCATCTCTTGAAACTTCATCAGAAAACCACTTATTAACAGCTAATCTCTTATTTGAATATCCTTTTGTTAAAGTCTGATGTATTTTATTCCCTAAGTTCAAGTAAAATTCTTTCCACATAGCAAGAACAACCAATTCACTTTTTTGAAAAATAGGATAATTATTTGCTGTTCTTAATATTTCAGAAATATCATTACTTTTCTGATAATAATACAAACCAATTGGAATACCATTTATTATCGAATATGGAATGGCTTCATGAGCGGTTATTGTCAGAGGTAGAATTATTATTACTCCTTTCGTAATTTGGCTATTCAAATTATTCATTAGCATCACCAAATGTTTACGAAATAAGTCAATATTAACAAAGAGTAATTCGCTTGTCTTTGTAAAATGTACTTTAGAAGTACTATTTTTTTCTCCCAGTGATACTTCTTTCGAGAAAATAATAATTTTCTTATTTTCTAATGTTTCATCTTTATTGATATGTAATTTCTTATGCATTAAGAAAATACAATATTTTGGAAAGGTTGCCATGCCGCATATTCATTCACTGGGCGTGTTTCATCATATCGTCTTACATAATAATGCATTATTATTTCAGCTTGTTGTTCTCTATTAAATAATTCAAAAACCTCTTTGTCGCTCAAGGCTGGATTATTCGTAAAAGCATCCTCTAAATCATCATCTCCATTATCTCCATTCGACCCATCAGTATAACCATAATTATATCCTTGACCCCAAGCTTGTGCGTGTATTGCTTCAGCCATATAAAAAGGTCCTGCATCTTCAAATTGCCATACATGACATAATTCATGAATCATTGTAGGAAAGTCCAGCGGTCCGTCATTCACATCAAAATTAACTAAGGTATTTGTCACAAATGCTCTTGAATCTGGGTCACCACTTGCCCAATCTTGAATGCCAAAAATAATATCGTTAAGTAAACTTTCTTGGGCAAAAAATATTCGAGAATAATCGAATGTATTTCCATAGATTAAACGAGCTTCTGCAATTTCTATATCAGTCATTGCTCTATAAGTTCCTAAAGTACTTAAGAGTATGCTTACTGCTGTAGCAATTGCACCAGTAGAGACTTCAGCAATTGCGTTTAATATATCTTTTACGGGTTTTCCAAGATTTCTCCATGCAATTGTTACTTCATCAAGAAATTGTTCGCCCGTATCTAAAATAACAGATTGATAAATATCATCAAGAGTTTGACCTGCTTCTTCTATAGCCTGTAAAAAGTTAGATAATAAGTTGCCTGGATTTTTCATAGTTTCTGTCAATAACTCTGTCAAGGTAATTCCATAATCAAGGCAAGCAGAAATTACTTCTGTAAAGGCTTGTAAAGAAAGATTAGCTATATTGACAAATAATGATGCTATTTCATATCCCGCATCTAAAACGCCTTTTACAAAATCTCTAATCCCAGGTATAAAATCTTTCTCTAAATAGTTAAGTACATAGGTGACGGAGTTTTCGAGTTTTATTGTCGCCTTTCCAATTTGCTCAAAAATATTGTTTACTCCTATTGCTGCTAATTCTGCAGCCGCTTTATAGAAATCAATTAAATCTTCTTCTATACTTTCCCAAGCATTAAGTACTGCCTCCAATGCTTCGTCACTTTTATTAACTGCCCAATCTATAGCATCTGTTAGTTTTCCTTTTGCGTATCTAATTGCTAAAAGTGCATCGTGCCACAAATCAGAAACAGTATCTTCAACTTGTGTTAAAACCCAATCCAATACATCTCCAACTGGACCCAAATGTTCAATTATTCCATTAATCATTCTTCGAAAAACCCAGTAACTGGCTCCAACAACAGTACCTAATATTTCAATAACACTAAGTCCTACATCAAGTAAAGTTTTTACAAGACTTGCAGCAGCCTTGTAGGTAAGTCTTAACACTTCGTTGGCAAACTTCAATAAACCACCTACAATTTCTGTAATTGCTGTTATGAATTTTCTTGCAAAATCAATCCCCAATTGAACCATATCATTTATTAAATTAAGTACAGTCCGACCTATATCAAATAAAGCTTGAACAACCTTTTTTATAAACCCAATTGCTCTGGCAGCTATACTTGTAAAAATATCAAGAACTGACTTACCTGCTTCTATAACTCCTTTAATAACATCCTTTATAATTTCAGCAGCCTTATTTACAGCCCATGAAACAACTTCGACAATAGATTTTCCAATAGAGATTAATGCTTTGGTCATTTTTTTTACACCATCTGCAACAGCTCCTACAACTTCGTCAAATAAATTACCAATTGTTTGCCCAATTTCATTTAATGCCCTTACCACCTCATTAAATAAATCTCCGGGTTGAGTAATAGCAGTTATTAATAATTCACCAACTGTTTTTCCAATGCTTATTAATGCTTTGGCTACACTTCCTACAATATTTATCCCTATTTGAAAAGCTGAGTATAGGATTGTCCCCACACTTTTCCCAATGTCAACTAAGGTTTGGACAATCTTCGATGTAATGCTTACTATTTGTCCGGCTGCCCATTCTAATATTCTTCCTACTGAAACAGCAGCAGTAATCAAAGCATCAACAAATCCTTCTAACATTTCTGCTGTTTGTGAAACTGCATAGACCAAAACTTCTCCTATTTCTTTTCCAATAGCTATTATTGCTTTGACAAACTTTTTCACACCTGCAATGCCATAATCCCATGCCGCTTTCAGAATGTCTCCTATTGACTTTCCTACTTCTAAAAGTGCCTGAACTAAACCTCCCACTTCTTCAATTGCCCAACTAATTACATCTCCAACAATCTCGACTAAAGATTTTCCGGCATTTATTATTGCATCTACTACAGCTTCAATCGCTTCAGCGATACTGTCCACTACATCTTCTACTTTATCAACAACCCATTCTGCGGCATCCACAACAAATCCAGCGGTATTCGGTGCTTTTCCTTGATTTTTCCTCAACACATTGCCTGCAATTGACAACCACTCTGTAACTGCTTTGGTAGTTCCTCCCGAATCAAGATAATCTATCATAAATGCTCTCGCATCTGTTTTAGTCATTTCGGATATAGAGTGAACCATAAATAGATTACCAGAATGTCCACCATCGTTCCTTATGGCTTTAGCAACGATTTGTCGTTGCTGTGAATTTCCAACTTTAGCCCAATCTATAAGGCTTTTTGCATCAGACTCATATTCTTCCGCTGTATTAACTGTATTCAAAACACCCCTTGTTAGCCTATAGGCTTTTGTTTCAGATAAGTCTAATGCAAAATTAAGAGCATTACCAATTTCAGAACTACCAGCGTTTAATGCTCTGAATTGAGTTCCTGTAGTTGCAATACTTGAATAGTTTATTGCATTAATGTTTTCGAGTGTGATTGCCATAATTTTGTTTTTTTGTTTTTTTGTTTTTATTAATAGCCGAGAACGGTGAGATATGTTCCGATGGCAGCTTTTGCTGACAATGGAAATATATCTTTTTGTTGGCATCAGT
>JAAXQB010000292.1 GCA_012329085.1 Methanosarcinales archaeon
CCTTTAATACGCTCAAAAATCAAGGATATCAATTTGAACATAATTTTGGACATGGAGATAATAATCTATCTGTAGTTTTTGCCATGTTAATGATGCTTGCATTTTTGGTAGATCAGATACAACAACTCGCATGTAAATTATTTCAAGCTGTGTGGAGGCTGTTAGGAAGTAAATGAAGTCTTTGGTAAAAAATAAAAAATAATTTTAATTTATTTAAAATTGTATGCATATTTGTTACATAATTATATAAATCATATACAATTAAAAAAATACTTATTTAGCTATTGTATTTTTTATCAAAATTTTAATAAGCTAAATATACGGAAAATTGAAAATTTCTCTAATGTATTAACGCTCGTTCAGAATAAAAATAAAAAAATTTTAAATTAATTCTTGAAAAGAATGAGTGTTTACGCTCGTTCGTTCCGAACGAACTTTCCGAACGAGCTCTCAAAGAGAATTAGTTTTAAGTATATAATACGAAAATCAGAGATTTTCTATAACATATTTCTCTTTGAGAAATATGTATTTACAAATTATATACAATAAAAAAGAGCCGCCATCATATGAATATATCAATATATAAATTTTAAATATTTCCTTTATTATAAATTAAACCCATTGATCTACACATAAATAAATACATAATTGGAATTCCAATAAGGCAATAAATTATAAATCCAAGTATTGGTATCATCGATATTATTACAAATGGAATTATAATTATCATTACGATTATTATTAATGTTAGATTCCATAAAATTAAGTGTATCCACCCTATATTTTTAATTCTTTGAATTATATCGCCAAATTTAAATGCCGCACTAAATTTTCCCGTATGTGCCATATGTACAATAGCAATATAATATACCATTATAGAAACTATAGATAGTGGAATTGCAATTAATGCCATAACCATCATAACAATAATTGCAAGAATCTCATTTAATGTAGCTATCAAAATTGATAATAGTATCACCATGGAAAATGTTGCTAAAAGGAATATTATATATGCAATAATCATCAAAGCAATATATTTCACCCCATCTATAAACATTGAACCAGCATTGTCAAAATCAGGTAGTGAGTCGTTGTGTTCTGTTGTATTTTTTATCACCCTAATCATATATCCAAATACTAAAAATATGGGTATTATTAGTATCATGAATAAACACATCACTCCAAATATGAGTACTTTTTTTATATCCTGAATTGAATATTTTAACGAGTTTACATGTATATCTATTACATTCATTATATTTTACCAATCATGTGTATTATTTATTTATATTATTTAATTGATGTTACGCAAAAGTTCAGTACAACCTATTAAAATTTAATTTTTTACATTTTCGTTTATATAATTTTAGGTATTTTTCAATGATTTAAAGGTGATTTTTAAAATTATTTTAGTTAATGTGTAACATTATTTTTTATATAATGTTTATATAGTATTTAATTCATTTCATTATTTTAATTTTAGTTCAACTTCAAAATACAATTCAAGCAACTTAAATGTGAAAACGAATCACTTAAAACAATCATCAACTGTAAATTTAACTATCTGTGTAGCACTTTTAATAATAATTTTCATGAGGGGACAGGCAATTTACGAAAATAAAAATACATACTATATTTCTCGTTTCCTTAATTTAATCAATAATCATATACTATAACCCCAACTTAAAGCATCTCTATTCCCAATTCCAATATCAATTTTAATAATGATATTTTTTGAATTTAAAATATCATCCACTTTATTAAAAGATTTCTTGATGAGTGTCCCCTCATCACACAATATAAGATGCTGAACTCCATTTGATATTACAATTGTAATCCTTTTTATAAATATACTTGCATCAGAATTTCCAATCCTTGAAATAATTGTTCCAAAATTTTCAATATTATTAAAAAAATTAAGTTCATATTTGCAAGATTTTGCAATTATTTTTGCAATACTACTTGCATCTTTTTTTGTTTTGGCACCAATAACAAATACTTCAATGTATTTGGAATTTTTTGCTAAATCTTTTGCAATCATTTTTGCAAGTTCAAAACATATATAATTTAAACCTATTTGAAATCTATCGATATCTATTTTATTTTTATTTGTAGTGGTAAGGAGGGCAATATCATCAATATTTATAAATTCATTTGTAGCAATCATATTAAAACTTAAATCAAAAGCTTTATTGAAACAATTTTGAAATACTTCATATAAAGAATTAGACTCTGTATAATATACGAGTTCAGAAGGTAATTTTGCATCTGTATATAAAATTATAGTTGACATTGCCATGCGTGGTCCATCTATATTTACATATTTTGCAATTCCTCCTATTCGAATACCATCAATTTCAATTGCAAACTGTTTGCAAGTTGAATTATCACACATAAGTGAAGTTAGTAAAGCTTTGTCCCCACAATATTCTTCTTTTAAATTAGAATTTATTTCCTTAATTCCAAGTTTTAACCAATCCATATCAATATTGTTACCAATTGACCCAGTTGATATGCTACATATGGATTTATCATCTACATTGTACTCCTCTGCAACAGTATTTATCAATTCTTTTTGATTTTTAAATTCATTTTCACCATCAAATATATTTGCACATCCATTGTTTATTAAAATTAATTCAATTTCACCAGGCAAACAAGATTTATTTAATATTGATGATGCAGATTTTAACTTATTTTGAGAAAATATTCCTACTGTACTACCTTTACATACAATTATTCCAATGCTTTCTTTTTTGATTTCATTTCTTAGCCCATATATATTAACATCAGAAATTGACCCAATGCCGCCTTCAATTACTTTCATGATTTACAATTATTATTTTTAAATTAATCTTCTTTTCACATCCGAATAATGCAAAGAATTTAATGTGCTTTCACTTATACCTTCACTCAGATATTGAATAACAACTTTAAGCGGTGTTTTAGTTTTTTTTGAAATTTGCAATTCTGTATATCCAATTGCGCGTAGTTCTCTTATTGTATTAATTTTTTTTTCTGATAATGCTGTATCGAATTTAAGTATATTTGCATAGTTTAAATCTTTATCTGTTTCTATGAATGGCTTTAAAAAATCATGAACTTCTTGTTGAATGTTAGGTTCTATTTTTTTATAATATTTTAAAATTAACCTTAATGATTTTGCAGCCATTAGTTTTTCCCCGTCATTTCCCTCTTTAAATGCTGCTATGATGGAATCCATCACATCTTTATCTCCAATATTACTTAGTGTTAAAGCTGCACAAAGGTTTATTGCTTGATTTTTAGAATTTAAAGCTGAAATTAAAGGTTTATTTACGATTTTTCCAAATTTTGAAAGTGATTTGATTGCTTCTTCTTGCACTTTTTGATTGTTAATTGTGAATGCATTAATTAAATAATCGATTGCATATTCATCTTGTATCTCACCCAGTGCCCATATGGCACCAATTTGAACATGATTTGATTTATCATTTATGGATTGAATCAATGACATTGTGGCCTTTTTTGTTTTTATACTCCCAAGAATTTCTGTAGCATGCCATCGAACAACTTCTGATTTATCTTTTAAATAGTAAATTAAGTAATCAACTAATTTTTCATGTGTTTTGAATTTTGTTAAAGCTTCTGATGCACTCCATTTAATATAAGGATCCAAATCATTTTTCAAAACTTTAAGTAGTGGTACAATTGAGTCGTCTTTACCTATTTCCCCAAGTATCCGTATAATTCCAAGTTTTATGTATTCTGAATCGGATTGTATATGTTTAATGAGCGGTATAGTTGCTATTTCTCCAATTTGCAAAATAGCATCTGCCGTTGCATTTCGAACATTTTTTTTAGAATCTCCAAGTGAAGTGATAAGTAATTCAATTAATTTTTGCACTTCTTTAAAAGATGCTTCTTCTTGTTGTCTATAATTTGTAAAATTATCATATTGAGATAAAATTTCAATTTCTTGTATTTTTGATATGAGATTTCCAAGTGATTTAATAACACTCACTCTTACATCTTCGTCTAAATCATCAATAGTTTCAATTAGAAAAGGAATTGCATTTATATTACCTGATGCCCCAAGTGCTTCTGCTGCATTTTTTCTAATAGTCCAATCTTTATCATCAAGTGCAAGAATTATTGATTTAATTTCACTCTCTATTCCTTCAAATTGTGATCCAATATTGACATTTATTCTTTTAGAGTGCAATTCCAATTCTTCATTTATATACCTGCCAAGTTTATCAAACAAAATGTTTGGTAATCCTTCTTTTTTTAAATATTTATTTGCACCAAGACTCATTGCTTCATTTTCTGTTTCATCCATTCCTTTTCCCGTAAAAAGAATGAATGGTATATTGATATCCATTTCCCGTATTTTTTTTAAAAATTCAATTCCATTCATTCCGGGCATTTTATAATCAGAAACAATAATATCAAATGACTTAGTTTTTAATTTTACAAGTGCATCATTAACATTTAAAGCTGGTGTAATTTGAAAATTAGAATATCCTGCTTTTTTTAAAAACAATCTTGTAATTTCAAGTGCTCCTATTTCGTCCTCTACATGCAATATATTAATTGTATTTGTTTTATTTTGATGCATAATATCTAAATCATATTGTACTGAAAAATAAATTTTTTCTTTAAGTGCATAAATACTCACATTTTAATAGCTCATTCGGAAAGCACATTCGGAACGAATGTGCGTATGAGAAAATCTCTGATTTTCGAACGAATGAGCGTTTGCACATTCTTAAATCGTATAAAGACCATTTCAAAATTTTATTCAGTTGTGACTTCTTCTTCAATTGGGATTCGTGACTTTATATTCACAAGAAGTTCTTCACCAATTTTTAATAATTCTTCTGAAGTTGATTCCCCAACAGCTTCCATTGCTTCTTTAATGACAAGGTCTGTGTCATCGTCATCATCATCCTCTTCTTTTAAACTATAGATTAAATCATCATCATCATCCATCAACTCTTCGTCTTCAGGAGTTTCAGTTTCAGTTTCAGGTTCATAATCTTCTTCTACTACTTCTTCCACTCCTTTTTGTAACCACCACGCCTCTATCTTTGCTTTCTCAGCAGGATCTTCTTTAAACAATTCATCTATATCATAAGAACTATCTATTTGTTCATTATTATCATTATTATTAGTTTTTTTAGAATCTTTTTTCTTTTTAGATTTTAGAAAATTAAACATCTGGAATACCTCCTCCCAATTCTATTGTAAATACTAAATCCGAAAGTAGTGGAACAATAAATATAACAATGGCAGATATAAAAAATAAAATTGCACCATAAAAAAATACTGTATAATTATTTCCTCCTATTGCAAACTTTATTGCTGATGCATTTGCAACTGAAAATAAAAAAATTAATGAAAATACAAATACTTCAATCATTATCAAATCCATTTCCCCCATATCAAAAAATCCAATCCCTGCTGGAGCACCAGCTGTAGCAGTTGCTATCATTTCTGCTTGATGCGCCCTCATATCAAGCATTGCATTAGTGAATATATATAGTATTTGATATATGAACAACATCAATCCAGATATAACCAAATGCATAAGCAATGTTAAATTCATAAAACTTTTAGATACAAGTTTTCTTCTAACTCTAAGCAATACAATTCCGAGGGACGCTTGCGATGTGACTTCTCCAATCTTGGTAGGATTACCACCAAGTGTTGTCGCATCAATAAATACATTAATATATTTATTAATTAATTCAGATCCAGATTCACCTCTAAAATAATACCAACAAATAAGAGGTTCAATTCCATTAATTAATCGTTTTTCAAGTCTTGTGACCAAATCTTCAAGTGACACAACTGTCTGTTTATCGATTTGTGATAGTGCTTTTGAAAGGGTCGTCCCCATAATTCCTGCTGTGGAGCCGAGATTTTTTAATAGATGAGGGGTGTCAGCATCTACTTTTTCTAAATCCGAAGAATCACTTACAGCAACAATTCCAATTGGTGCCATGAAAATCGAAGCACATAAAAACACAATCCAAACACTCACTCCAAATATTAATAGAGTTGGCGGAATTATAAAAATAAATGCAAGTGATATTTTAGATATATTTGAAAGAATCTGTTGTTTTTTTGATTTTACATCTAATGAATGTACAACAGTCTCGAATGGCGCAACTTTAAAAATTATGTATGTGCCAAAAAAACATACAAGAAAAAAGATAGACCCAGTTGCAATAATCATACTAAATAAATCTGCAAATGGAAATATCCAAGTAGTTATAAGAAATATTGCAATAACCATTCCAAGAGATGTAATTAATGCAGAATGGGCATCGCCCCATTTTTTAAGTTGCTCAACATCATTTAAATAGCTGTTTGTGTAGATTTCAACCATTCTATCTGCCTCACCTCGTAAAAATTTCTCTTCTTCCTCTCCTGTATTTAATGCATTTGAAAATCTGACAAGAAAATTTCTAAGTTCGGGATGTTCAATATTCTCTGAAACCAATTTACATGCATTTGAATAATCATATCCATAATTTTCAACCATTGTATAGATTCGATTTAAATATTTTGAAGCAATTCCATCTTGACTGCCACTTAATTCAAATAATTTACTACGACTTATGTCTGCTGTTGAAATAGAAGCCATGTATGTTAAAAGCCCAAGAAGGTCATACATTATTGCTTGCTCTTGCTTTATTTCATTTCGCACATCAAAATTCACTTTATTTAAATTTAAATTTAAAGTTTCAAGTGATTCTTTTATCGTAGTTTTAAATTCCATAAATGTGTTCCTTTATTACTATATCAATTAGAATATATTTTCATTTTCCATCTTTGATAATACAGCAAAAAGCTCATAAAATCCTATGACTCCTGATTTGTGAATTTTTTTTAGAACTCGTGCTCGCTTTTCAACTTCTTTATACATTTTTCGCACTTTATTTGATGGTATTCCCTTCATTGGTGCAATTTTTCGTTCAAGAACATACGAATTATTATTTCCAAGAAATGCAAAAGTATCAGATGCAGGATCCCATTTAAACGCCTCTATAAAAGAGAATGATTGACTTACTGCATCATATCCTATAATTTCACTTATACCTGTGATTCTTCTTTTCATTTTACCGTCTGGGCCTCTAACTGCATTCTGCAATATAACAAAATTTAAATTATCCACATAGGTTTTTGGTACAGAGATGGGATCTCCTGTAAGTCTTTGAACTAATTTTTCAACAGATGATGCGTGAAATGTTGCCATTGCAGGATGTCCTGTTTGCATTCCTTGAAATACAATATTACCTTCAGCACCACGAATTTCCCCTACAATAATCTCATTTGGTCTTTGCCTTAAAGCAGCTTTAAGGAGATCAAACATCTCAACACCAGATCCTTCGCCCTCTTTGCCTGAACCTCTTGTGACTTCTCGTAGCCAATTTGTATGGGGTACTTGAAGTTCAGGGGTATCTTCAATAGATACAATTTTCGCCATCGGAGGAATGAATGTAGTTATTGCATTCATTGTTGTTGTTTTTCCAGATGCAGTTTCACCAGATATGAAGCAATTCATACCTTCTCTAAGACATATCCAAATATATGCTGCCATAAGATAATCCATCGTTCCAAACTCAATTAATTGAAGTACGCTTATCGGAGTTCCTGAAAATTTTCGTATTGTATAGTTTGATCCCTTCTTTGAAATATCTTCTCCATATACAATATTTACTCTTGATCCATCAGGAAGTGTTGCATCTAATATTGGAGTTCTAAATGAAAGTGGTTTTCCAATTTTTTCAGACAGTTTTATCACATAATCATTTAAATCTTCCATATCTTTATATTTTATTGGTGTTTTGAGAGATTCAAATATTTTATGCTCTACAAATAAATCATCAATACCTGCACAAGATATATCTTCAATATAAGGATCGCAAATTAAAGGCTCTAAAACACCAAGACCTACTTTATCTCTTACCATAAGATATTTTAATGCTTCAAATTCGGTACTATTAACTGAAATTTTTTTAACGCCATTGCTACCAAAAATATTTGATAGAGAATGTTTAAAAAATTTTGATACTGTTTCAATGAATGAATTATTTTCGTTTTCTTTTGCATCTGTTAATTTACAAACATCTGTTATACAATTTATAAGATTTTCTCTTTTTTCAGAATCATTTTCAGGAGAATCATACCAATCTACTATTTTTGATATTTCTCGCTCTACTTTTTCAATCAGTGGATCATAGTTTTTAAAAATATTTGGTTCAATTGGAATATAATGTGCTCGAGAATCTTCCTTGTCAGCAC
>JAAXQB010000066.1 GCA_012329085.1 Methanosarcinales archaeon
ATAGCAATCGGTTCATCCTGTATAAATAAATGTTTATTAACTATAATTAAAAATATTGCAATTGCAATTATAATTTTAGGTGTAAAATAACTGCTATATTTATTTGCTTTTTGTTTCATTATTTGTAATTAAAAAATATATATGGACATTATAAATAATGTCCGATTTAGTGTTGTTTTTATTTTATTTAATGATTGTTATTTTTTACCATAATTATCTTAAAAATATTATATATGACTGTATAAATTATTACACAATGAGTTTAATTAATAGGCACTCATTATATATATATATATCTACTTATCACACAATCATAAATAGCATATATCAGAAAAATAAAAACAAATAATTCAAATATACAATTCACAATAAACACAAATTATATCTATCAATCAAAACAATAATTATCTCTATTAAATGGTAAAAATAACAATATTAGATGGCTATGTCGATGAACCAACATGTCTTGGAGTGCCTCCATATATCAGCCCATACCCAAGATACATAGCAGGGGCAATCATTGATGCAGACCCACACGCAACAATATCATACACAACCATTGACCAAGTTAGAAATTCAAAATCTAAAGATGCATTATCTAAATCTGACATAATCATTATAATCGCAGGAAATTCTGTTCCGGGCAGATATTTATCAGGTTTTCCTTTAAGTCCAAAAGAACTTCCTCCTTTATTAAACAGCATGCCACATCCTTTTAAAATACTTTGCGGACCTGCTGCAAAATATGGATTTGGAATGCAAGGCGGTAAAAAAACAAAAAGCATCACTTCAATAGAAAATTTATTTGATGCTTTAATCAAAGGAGATCCAGAAATTGTAATACACGAATTTATAAAAAATGGATATAAATTAGATGGAATTTCCCTCTCCACAAAAAGAGAAAATGCACAAAAATCAGGAAAGTTTGCAATAAAAGGATCTAATATTGTATCATTACACCCATTATTTCCAGATTTTCTTATTGCAGAGATTGAAACATACAGAGGTTGCCATAGAAGCATAAGCATAAATGGAAGCTGTTCTTTTTGTAGTGAATTTGATAAAGGTGCCCCTGATTTTAGATCAATAAATGATATAATTTACGAAATTAAGGCATTATATGATTGCGGAATTAAACATTTTAGACTTGGCAATCAACCATGCATATTTTCCTATATGGCAAAAGACATGAATGATGATTGTCCAACTCCTAATCCAGATGCAATATTAAAATTATTTAAAGGCATAAGAACCATTGCACCAAATCTTAAAACACTTCATATTGATAATGCAAACCCTATGGTGCTTGCAAGATTTCCCAAAGAATGTAGAGAAATTGCAAAGACTATTGTAAAATATCACACTTCTGGAGATGTTGCAGCAATTGGCATGGAAAGTGCAGATCCTATTGTGATTAAAAAGAATAATCTTAAAGCATCGCCTGATGAAGTATTAAGTGCAATACGATTATTAAATGAAGTTGGTTCAAAGCGAGGGGCAAATGGTATGCCTGAACTTTTACCGGGATTGAATTTCATTTCGGGACTTATTGGGGAAAGTAAAAATACATTCAAATTAAATTATAATTTTCTTAAAACCGTATTAGGTGAAGGACTAATGCTTAGAAGAATTAATTTAAGGCAAGTTATGCCAATTCAATATACATCTCTTTTTAAAACTGAATCTAAATTCATAAATAAACATAGATATGAATTTCAAAAATTTAAAAAGCTTATAAGAGAAACTATTGACCAACCAATGCTTAAAAGAGTAATTCCAGAAGGCACTGTGCTTAAAAGTGTGCTTATGGAAAAACATGATGGTAATACTACATTTGGAAGGCAAATGGGAACATATCCAATTCTTATAGGTGTTCCCGGAAAATTTCCATTGCATCAATTTATTACCGTGAAAGTTACAGATTATGGGTATCGTTCCATCACAGCAGTGCCTTATCCACTTGACATTAATACGGCTAATAGGGATACAATTGAGGCAATTTCTGGAATTGGTAAGAAACGAGCAATTAGGATTTTGGCAAATCGTCCTTTTAAAAATGAAAATGAAATTTTAGAAGCTATTGATGATAAACTTGTAGGGTTAAAGCTTTTGGAATTTTGTAAGATTGGAGATTTATAAATTCTGTAGATTGATAAAAGATGTTTTTTAAATATTTTTAATAATGATTGTTTTTTATTTTTACCCATGTCAATCTTTATTTTTTAAATTTCTCGTATGCCAATAAAATTTATAGACATTTAAGAAAATATTTATAATGCATTGGTTAGAGTATTAAATAGATTAATTAAGCATATAGGAAATTTAAGACATTTAAATTTTACTTGAAAAAAGATTGGGAATATGCGACAATATCAAAAAAGCAACAATAAAACATGAACTGGAATTTAATTATTTTAAATTTACACTTAATCTTATTTATGGAAGGTATATTTTTAATGTTTTAACTGTTTTTTCAACATTATTCAAACTCAAATATTTAGATGAACTAACGAGAAATTGGAAATTTTTATGAACATCATTCTGAAAAGTTCGAGTGTTAAATATATAATTTTATATATTATATGCAGTTAAAAAATTAGAAATATAAATAATAAAATATACTTCAAATACAATTAAAAAGAATAAAGTTAAAAATAAATACATTGATTGGTGATAATTATAAATTAAGCATTTAAATAAAAACGAAATAACGCTCATTTAGAACGAAAACAAAATTCTTTCAAAAAAGGAATTTTTAAAAGGAAATTTTCTTTGAGAATTTCCTGAATTAGAAACCAAAGATTTTTTCAAACTCATTCTGAAAGAATGAGTGTTTACGCCCATTCGTTCCCGAATGAGCTTTCTGAATGAACAAACACTTGTTTATCCTGAACAAGCTATTGACAATTTTCTTTGAACATCATTTAACGCTCATTCTCTTCGAAAATGAGTAAATGCTTGTTCATTCTAAACAAGCAAACGCTCATTCGTTCCGAATGAGCTATTGGAAATTTTTCTGATTAGATAATTTTATAAATTATAAATAAGGTATTGCATTAAAAAAAA
>JAAXQB010000384.1 GCA_012329085.1 Methanosarcinales archaeon
AAAAAAGTAGTTATAACCTGCTTTAGCACCAATAGAAATACCTGGTTTAAACCTTGAAGTTGATGAGTTTGTAATGATAGGTTCGTTTTTATCAAAAATAATTGCTGTTCTACTTTTAGATTTTATTTTATGAAAGTCTTTACCAAATTTCATAGAATATTTCACAAAGCCTTTGGTAGAATCTTTTTCATGTACTCCTTTTTGATTAGACCCTGGTAAATAAATATTTTTAAACTGAAACGATACTTTATCATCATAAAAAACGGTATCTAAACAACTATAACTTACTTCTTTATTGTCAGGGCAAATAGGTACTTTAGGATACATATCTAAAACTCTTAATGTAGATCTATCTAACATTTTTGGTATATCGGTGTTTAATTTTATTAAACTTGCAGGACCTTCGCCATTATTTTGAAAGCGTACTTTATATTTTAAACGCTTAAACCGTACTAACCTATAATTTAGTCGTGAGTTATAAACTGCCATTTTGTTTGGGTCGTGAGAGGTTACGATTTCCATTTCTTTTTCAGTAATTTTATGAGTTGAGTTGCCTCTTTCGGGTACATAAATACTACGTATTGTTAAAACTGCACTTGTATCTTTTAACATTTCTGGTGTTGTTTTTAAAGTAAAAAATAAATTTCTTTCTTCATCTTTTTCGATATCATTAACATTCCAAATTTTGTAATTGTAATAATCTCTTTTTGCTTCTTCTAATGATTTTTGTAAATCTTGACGAATGGTGTCATTTAGAATCTTGCTTTTATTTAAAAATGTCTCGATTCCTGTAGAGCGGATAAATTTGTCCTTAGATTTAATTCTACTGTTTAGAACAACAGCATCAAAATCAATCTCTTCTTCATTATGATAAGATCTGATATCTAACAATTCAAAATTTTTGTTTTTAAATTTGGTGTCGTTAAAAAACAGATATAATTTACCATTAGTTGTTATGTTTTTGTCATTAGCATAACTTATTATGAGTTGCATTTCTTGATTTGGACTTGGTTCTCTATTGTTTTGAACTCTAAATCCGTTGTGTTTTGAGATTAAATTGTGATTTTCATTTATAAAATCATCATCTAAACTGGCACTGTCATTTGTGTTTATTTTTTTAGGTCTTGTTAGTGGTGGTTTTCCATCATCATAATTGTTTGTCGCCGAAAGTCTAACTGTATATTCTCCTTTTTCTTTGTATTTATGTTTTGGTTTTTCTTCAAAACTATATTGACCATCACCAAACTCCCAATAATTTTGCCAATAGGCTTTTGGTGCACCTGCAACTTGTCTTAATTGAGATAACTCTGGGCTAAAAACAACCGATTTACCTTTTGTAAGTTCTTTAATGTTTGCTTGATGTCTTGTGGTATCTTTCTTGATGTTTTGTGCGGTTGCATTTAAAAAATTGACAAACAAAGCAGTAAGAATCAATATTTTGATTTTGTAAACTTGCATAATGACTTTTGGTTTGGGTTGTAACAAATATAATATTTTAAATTAGTTATTTGGTATTGAACTCATTTAAACTTTTGGATTTAACCAAAAAATGAGTGCAAAAGCATTATTTTATAGGGAATTTAAAAAGTTTAAATGAGTTCATTAAGTAAAAAAAGTATTCCGATAAAAAAATCAGAATACTTTTAACGAGGGTTTTTCTATAGCAATATTCCCTTATGGTAATGCATTTATTAAAGTTGTTAAGTCTGTTTGTGATATAGGCTGTAAACTGTTAATAATCTCTACATGGTCATCAACAATTGTAGCAGGCTGAATGGCATAATTTATTTGACCATCAATTTCAGTAATCATAATAAAATGAACTTCTTTACCTACAGGTATTCTACCAAAATGCTCTGTAAATTGTTCTAAAGTAGTATCATAAATATCCATTTTTGCCAAACCGTTTTCACCATCATAAGACAAATAAACTGCAGCATTATCATTGTCATAACCATCTGGAACATCTACAAACAAATCAGTAAGTTGACCTGTAAAATTGTACCAGATATCTAGATTTGTCCAACCGAATTCACTCATATCAAAAGCAGAATACATTACATAATTGCCTTCTTGACCTCCTTCGCCTTCTCTACCTTTAGCCTCATCATTTATACCATCATTATCCTCATCTGCTTCTTGCCATAAATCATTGTCTTCTAAATTGTCACCTGCTCTAAAAACTTGCATTGGTTCCCAATCGGTAGGATCAAGTTCCTTACTTTCAATAGTAATTGGTAATAAAACTTCTAATTGAGTTCCGTTTTGTTTTGCATTTACAAAAAATTCACCAGCAGATTTTAAAGCTTCTTCATCATTATTTTGTTTTTTTCCTTTGGTTGACATGTCTTGCAATACCATTGCAGCTTTGTTATATATTTCGACTAATTCAACATCAATATTACCTGTTACTGCAGTTCCATTTTGACCAATTGCATTTGCAGGAATAATAACCTTTGTACCTTGACTTCCTGTTACTATACCACCAGTAGAAGCATTAATTGTAAAAGTTTGTACAGCATCATTTCTGTTATCTTTAAAGCGTTGGTTTAATGCAATACCATCTGGTTTATTTTCTGGTTCATCATCTTCTTTAGAATCACAACTAGTCATAAAGGCTATTGTAAAAATTAATAATAATAATTGTGTAATTGTTTTTAAACTATTAGTACTTTTGTTTGTAATAGTTCTGAAATTTGTTTTTGTATTCATTTTTGTATTTTAAAATTTATATTCAACCTTATATACAAAACAGTTTATTTTTGTTACCTTTTTTATTTTAAATAATTAATTTTTTAAAAACTATTTAGTAAATTGCAAATCTATTTTATGGATAAAAAACCACACGCAGACCAAAAATATATTGTTGCATTATTAAATAATGACAGCCAAATTTTAAGTGAATTATATAAAAAATTTACACCTAAAATAGTTAACCATATTAGAAAAAATAGTGGTGATTATGATGATGCTCAAGATGTAATACAAGAAACTTTAATTGCAATTTAT
>JAAXQB010000335.1 GCA_012329085.1 Methanosarcinales archaeon
ATAGATATAATCCACAGTCCAGAAGATGCGTCATTGTTTGTTAAATTAAAAAATCAAAAAAAAATTATCACAGTTCATGATACGATACCTTTTTATTTTCCTAATATGTTTGATTTTATGACACGATATAGATATAAAATATTATTTTCACGAACATTAAAAAATTCCGATAAAATAATAGCAGATTCATACAATACAAAACAAGATTTAATAAAACACTTTAAAATTCCAGAAAAAAAAATAAAAGTAATTCATTTAGCGGCAAATGAAAATTATAAACAATTAAAAGAAAATGAAATAAATAACATAAAACAAAAATACAATTTAAATTATTCATTTATTTTATATGTTGGAACATTAGAAGTAAGAAAAAATATTTCAATATTATTGAAATCACTGTATAAACTTAAAAAACAAGGAATTAAACATAAATTAGTTATAACTGGTAAAAAGGGATGGAAATATAAATCTATTTTCAAAATTATAGAACAATTAAACTTACAAAAAGATGTAATATTTATAGGATATGTTTCTGATGAAGATTTGCCTGCATTATATAATGCGGCAGATCTGTTTGTTTACCCTTCTATTTATGAAGGTTTTGGATTACCTCCATTAGAAGCTATGCAATGTGGAACTCCTGTGATTACTTCAAATACTTCTTCTTTGCCTGAAGTTGTGGGGAATGCTGGCATAATGATTGATCCGTATGATGTAGTGGAATTGGCAAATAATATGCATGAAGTTTTAGTTAATGTTAGTTTAAGAGAAGAATTGTCTAAAAAAGGATTAGAAAGGGCAAAATTGTTTAGTTGGAAGAAATGTGCTGAGGAGCATTTAAAAATATATGAAGAAGTTTATAATATGAAATGAATGAGAAAGAATAAATTTTATAATCGGATGCAGATGAATGCAGAAATCCAAGATTTTAAATACACGGAATTGAGGGGGGATTCTTAGAATCTTTTATCGAGTATATAATAAACTGGGATATGGTTTTCTTGAAAAGGTTTAGGAGAATGCAATGATTGAAAAGAACTTAAAAATGCAGATATTCCTGTGATTTCTCAATATGTAATAACTCATTCTCGAAGAGAATGAGTGATAAAGATGCTTTATGAAGCTGAAGTTATAGGTGAGTAATATGCTGATATACTGGTTGAAAATAAGGCAATCGTTGAGATGAAAGCAGAAAAAAGTTTGGTAAAGAAAAATTAAGCACAGTTATTGAATAAACATTCATTCTTAAAAAGAATGAATTATCTAAAAGCAACCGATATTGAAGTTGGACTTTTAGTTAATTTTGGCAATAGACCGGAAGTTAAACATAAAGCTTATGATAACTTGAGGAAATAATTTTCTGCGTAAATCTGCGTCCTAAATAGGAAGAATTTATACTTTAGACTTGTTGCAAATTGAAATAATTTATGCTTTAAATTGATATGCTACGATCAAATTTATCTTTTTTAAAAACCAGTATATTGCGACAGTATAAATTATTATGCAACAAGTCTAATATTGTGATAGCTATTGCTATCCACCAATCGCCTCATATAATTATTTTATATAACCTCTTTTGTGTTATCCACATCCATAATTTTTTGTGCCCTTTTCTATGGCGAATGTCCCTTTCATTTATCCATATTAAACACTTATTTTTCATGAATACAAATAAATCAATAGATTGTTTATTCTAAACAAGATATCGAAAAATCATAGATTTTTCTCATACGCTTATTCTCTTCGAGAATAAGCTAACAAAAATTAGCCAACCCATCTACTGTTTTAAAAGATCGTGCCTGATTCATAAAATTATCTATTTTTAAAAATAGCTGTTCCATAACATTATTTGTTTCAAAAGTAAATTCAGTTTCAAGCAATTTTCTATTTTTAGAATAAAAATTTTTAATAGTTCATTCGAAACGAATGGGCGTCGAAATTACCCATATTCTTTGATAACTTGTTCGGAACGAATGGGCGATATTTTTGAAATAGTTTTTTCTGAAGTCAGATCTATAATATTTTTATAATGACCCGTCAATTGAATAATTGTCTCTGAATAAATGAAATCTATTTTAATAAGGGGTTGATAGATAATAAATATAGTTATATGCATCTAAGTATTAATAACATTTGGAAAACTCATAAAGTTGATAAAATCAGAAAATAATAAAAAGTTTCACAGATAACATCGGTATGCTTTTATAACATTAATTTGTTTTATTGAAAGAAGAAATTGTAGGGCTATTGGGTAAAATAAATTAAAAAAAATCATTAATATAAGTTGATAATACTTTGTTTAATGGTAAAAAGTTCAGAGATGGAAATAAAAAATGGGTGCAAAATAAATTTAATTAGAATTATATTGCACTTAAATATAGGAGGAGATAAATACGCTTAAATAAATGTGGTAAAAATTTATTAATAAAAATTTTAAGAGATATACAATGTATAAAATATGTTATTCCGAGGCATTTACTTAGTATAAATTGAGAAAAATGTTTTATGGGTATTTTGCAGAAGAAACAAATAAAGATATGAAAGTTTTTGAAATTAGTTGTAATCAAGGCACAAATGTTAAATGGTTTATTCTATGGTGCAAAAGCAATAGAATTTCATGGAGTTGATATTTCACCAAAAGCGATAAAAATGGTAAAAAAGTATGAAGAAAAAATAGAATTTAGAAATTGTTTTTTACAGCTGTGGGTGCATAAATATTAGGATATAAATACAATAATTTTGATATCAATAGTTTGTAACAAAGTATTATAGCATTTGCCAAATTCTCATAAATGTTTAAAAGAGGTTTATAGGGTATTGAATAAGGTGGTGCAATCATCATAACACTAAATAATAGGAATTTAGATATAATTTTAGATTATATGCCATATACTTTCAATTTCTCTTGGGAGACTGTTTTGAAATTTAACAATATTTAATTATAATGGAAAATATAGGTTATTTAATATGAAGATCGCTTTTCTTACAACAAGACTGATAAAATATGATGCGACAAGCAATTATACTGAGGCAGTGATAAAAAAATTATCTGAAAATAATAAAGTAGATATCTATGCGTTTAGTATAGAGAGGGCGATACCAGAGGGTATAGGACGATACAATTATACCAAAAAAAACAAGCATAGTTTGGCAACGGTTTTTTTCGCGATTGCAAAAATATACCGTTTAGCGAAGAACTTATTAAAATATGATATAGTGATTTTAGTTAGTCCTGATATTACAATTTTACCAAGTGCTCATCTAGCAAAGCGATTTAATCCAAATCTTAAACTTGTTTGGGATTTTCATGGCATAACACCCCCTCGATTTCATGGTAGTATCAAACAGAAGTTTTTAACAATAATAAGACGGTTTGCATATTCTTGGTCAATAAAAAAAAGCGATCATATAAAAGTAGATAGCAATTACATAAAAAAAGAGATTGAAGATAATATAGATAAAAGGAATGTAACAACGCTATATATTGGAATAAACACCAATAGATTCAAAAATATTGATATATCAAGCCTCACAGAAAAGTACTATTTGAATGATAAATTTGTAATGATTTATGTAGGTCGTCTTGCAGCATCTAAACGGATTGATTTTTTGATTGAATCAATGCAAGCTATAGATGAAGCGGCTCTTTTAATTATTGGTGATGGTGAAGAGAGGGATAAATTAAAGAATTTAGCACACTCATTAAATCTCGAAGACAAAATATTTTTTATAGGGAGAATATCTGACGAAGATTTACCAAAATATTATGCTGCCGCAGATGTTTTTGTTACTGCAAGTTTACATGAAGGCTTTTGTGTACCAATAATCGAGGCTTTTGCAAGTGGTAAGCCGGTTATTGTGCCAAATAGAACTGCTATGCCTGAGATTGTTGGAAACGCAGGATTGACATACGAGCATGAATCAGTGGATGATTTTATATATAAAGTTACAATGTTTAGGAATGATTGTGATTTAAGAACACAACTTTCAAGAAATGCCCAAGAAAGGTTTAAAGAATTTGATATTAAAAATTCAGTAGAATCATATGAG
>JAAXQB010000161.1 GCA_012329085.1 Methanosarcinales archaeon
CACAGTTTATTTGATACCCAGCCATTACGCGTTAGCACACCTTCCACAAGATCGTGATTTTCTATAAAAATAACATTTTCATCAAAAACATATGTGTCCACTTCTGTTGTCATGTAACTAATCAATAAATCTTGATTAAAATTATCTATATGCAACACCAGACTAGGTCGATACTTACTGCCTGATCGATTTGTATACGGAAAATCTATTAAGACTATATCACCGATTTTTAAGTCCAAAGACCTCCTCCCAATTTACATTGATACCATCATTGGTATCAAAAAAATGAGCTAACCCCATCTGTTTAAATTCCTCTTCGGATTGTGTGCACTTATTTATAGAAATGTGTTTGGCATCTCCATGATTCATTTTATCCTCTTTATGTGGAATAACAACAATATAAAGATCTGCAGATTGAATGCTATTCAAAGATTCTATCAATTCTACCTTACCGTTTTTATAAATTCCTTTTATTACTTGCATAACTTAATCACTATTTTCTTTTTTATTGGAGTGGTTAGTAAATGGAAAAGATATTTTAAATACTTTAACTCGACTTTGTCATATTACAATAGACTTGTTGTATAATAATTTATAATGTTGATGTATATTAGTTTTTAAAAAAGCTAAATTTGATTGTAGCATATTGATTTAGGGTATAAATTGCTTTAATTCATAACAAGTCTAATATAAACCAACTATATAAGGCAATATAATCTCAAATCGTTCAGAAAAAGCAAAATCAATATTGAATGCTTGAATATGTATCCAATCTGACAAAGTAAAGTTAATGTTTAAGTTAAATACCGGTTTGTTTAATTTAATCTATTAATATCTTTGCTATTAAATGCTTTGTTTCGCTAATTTCTTAATCAATTTTCGTAATTTTAACTATTTTTTCAAGAATTGGAAATCTATTTATCATACTTTTAATAAATTTCAATAGTATCATATTTTTAATTCGAATATATTTTTTATTTTAGTTTTGGATTCAAAATTCATTTTTTTCTCTAACATCTTATATATTTATATTTTACTTCTCATTTGTTAGAATTTTGAAGTGTTTTATTGAACAACAGTAATAATAAAATAGACGTTTCATGCATTTAGATTTATTGGTGAAATGAAATCCATCTTTATAGGCTTCTCCAAAACTTTTCTAAATCAACAATTTTATTACCAACCAATTTAGATAACTTTGTTCTAATAATATATAACTTATAAAGTTATATACTAAGAAAAATTTCCTTTTTTCTCGAAAAGCATTCCTTTAGAATATTTTTTTTAAAAATTTTAAATTGAAATTTTATTTCAGAAAATCACATAGTTAGAATAATAAATGATATCCTATAATCCGCAGCATTTTGAACATAATCACATACATTAAAATAATCAATTTTATAAAATTTTGTAAACATTAAAAGCAATATTAAACAAAAATCGTATTGAGTGGGAAATTTTAAAATAAAATCTTAACAAAAATTATCATATTGTTATTGTGTCTACTGTTTGATAAAGTAGTTAATGAAAGTTACCTTATATATTGTATAAATTGTAATTTGATAAATTGTTTTATATAGTTTATAAACTTATGTATAAAGTCGTGAATAAGTATTTATTGGAGTTATGCATAAAATATAATTTAAATTTTTTTAATCAAACAACTGCAAATAGACTTTTAAACATTGTTTAAAATAACGAAATCATAAACATCCATGATAAAATAACTTATTTTTTTTATAAAAGATTAAAACAATAATTGAAAAAATATCATACATTACAAGAATCTATAATTAATGAAACATATTTTAAATTCCATCATTTCTCGTATAATGCGTATAAACGAAGTCGAAAGACAAAGTATATTATCATTAGCAGGTCAGATTGGTTTTACTTTTATTGCTTTTTTAAGCACCATGTACTTTTCTCATGTATTAGGTGCTGAAATACTTGGGGCATATTTTTTATTCCTTTCATATATTGGAATTGTTAGCATAGTTAGTGATGGAGGATTTGGTGCTGCTGCTGTAAAAAGAATTAGTGAAGGAAAGGAACCAAATAAATATTTTACTGCATTTCTTTTAATAAAAATCATATTTATAGTTCCACTTCTTTTGTTACTCTCTCATCTTCGATGGATCTTTGTTGATCTTGATGCTGCTGGGCTATTTGATTGGCTATTAATTTTAATAGGCATATCTGCCATACAGAGTATAATATCTGCTGGTATTGTGGGTCAAGGCAAGGTTGGAGTGTCTGCAACAACTGGATTTGTTAATAATGTCTCGCGAGTTTTTGTGCAGGTTATTGCCGTCTTTTTAGGATTTGAGATTATAGGACTTGTTGGTGGATTGATGTTTGGAATTGTGATTAGTACATTCTTAAATTTACGATTTTTTAATCTTAAATTATCACGATTTGGATTGAGACATCTTAAAAGTCTATCAACATTTTCATTCTGGGTATTTTTAACATCAGGTGGGACCATGATATATTTGCATACTGATCGAATTTTGCTTGGATACTTTCTTGGAAGTGCAGAAGTTGGCATATATCAAATTACAATACAACTTGCTTCCATTGGTATGTTTACAACAACATCACTTATCTCGGTATTATGGCCAAAAGTTAGTAGATGGAATGCCAATCAAGAATTCGGACTTATCGAAAAATCATTTTCAAAAGCAATTACATATTCATTGATACTTGCAGTTCCTATGTTAATAGGGGGTGTTTTACTTGGTGATAAAATATTATATTTCTTTTATGGTGCAGAATTTGCCAGAGGAAATGTTGTATTTATAATAATATTGATTGTGCAGATGGTAAATATTTTCAATACATTTTTTACAACATATCTTAGTGCAATGGATCGTCAAAAAGACGCATTCAAAGTTACGGCAGCTGCGGCAATATCTAATGTTATATTAAATTTGTTATTAATACCTATTATTGGAATGGAAGGTGCTGCAATTGCAACTTTGGCATCTATGTCAGTTAGTGCTGTTTTTGCATATCAAATAATAAAAGATGTTATAAATATAAAAATGGAGAGAAATAGTTTAATTAATATTTTGAAGGCTTCGTGTGTGATGGGTATGATTGTAGGAATTTATCGTTTATTGTTTCCATTAGATGGCATATTACTATTGCTTATTCCAATATCTATTGGTGGGGTTGTGTATTGTGGTTTAATTTTGAAATTTGATAAGAATGTGCGTGATGCAGTGAAGGGCATTTTATCAAATAATTAGATTTGTTACTGTATTTAAAGATTGTTTTTATAGCTCGTGATTGAACGCTTTTGAAGCGTTAATATATAATTTATAAAACTATACACTTAGAGAAAAATTTTAATTTTTCGTATAAATGTTTTATACTATACTTGTTGCGATATAATAACCTTATAAAGATCTTAGTTTCTTTTACTCACCCATACATTTTCAATTCATTAACATTCCAGATGATAGTTCCATAATCCGCATGAGATTAACATAACTTTATCATTAAAAGTGTCTTTTTTATTACGAAATATATCCGATGCAAACGCTCGTTTATTCTAAACGAGCTATCCGAAATCGTTTAATTCC
>JAAXQB010000108.1 GCA_012329085.1 Methanosarcinales archaeon
CAGGCCACAGTGCTTCGCCATCCGATCGAATTCGGTACAGCAGACGGGTGTAGGCATCATGCGCTGGCCCATCATCTCCAGCCGGATGCGTCTTGGATGCTTCCACAGCACTGAATGCCTTCTGGGCCGCAACCAAAAAATTGATGTAATCCATTTCGTTACATTTTGGTGTGTTCATACCTTAACTTTATCACATTCTATTGAACTGCGTAACTCCTATTTAATTTGAAACGCCATAAAAACATATTATACATAATTAATTTTTTTAGATTTTAATGATAAAATGTAAAATTCAACATACTCTAATCTAATTCCAAATAAATTGCAACTCTCATTGGTATTGCGAACCTTGATTTATTTTCAGGATCATATGATGGACTGTCTTCTGAACTAATTTCAACAGGAATTGAAAGTTCTTGTTCCAAAAAAGAAATTGATTCTTTTAGTATGAATTCTTCATCAATTTTAAAATTTATCATACTATCTAATAATTCAGGATTTAAAGTTTTAATTTCAGGAATAATTTTTTGTATAAATTTTTGAACTTCTTTTCCTCGTGCTCGCAATTCTGAATCTTTCATAACCGTTTTAATTAAAAGACCAACATTCAAATTTTCTTCTTTTTGCATTGAAAGCCCAATATTAAACACTTTATTTTTCCATTGAGATGAAGTATAAATATATACTTTTTTATGGCTTTGTTTAATAACTCTCACGATTGATTCTATATCTGAAAGTGTATTTTTAACTAATTCTTCTGCAAATTCAGATTCTTTATTAACAAGATTCAAATCAAATTCAGGATATGGTACTTGTGATATAAAACCATCTTGTCCCATATCAACCCATAATTCTTCACAAATGTGTGGCATAAATGGTGAAAGCAATCGAACCCATGTATTTAATATGCTTTTAAGTAATATGATTCCGCCTCTTCTTTGATACCATCTAATATCATTAAATAACAAAAAGAACGAATGCTGAATTGCATTTCTAGTTTGAATTGCTTTAAGTGAAATATTTGTTTCTTTTATATGATATTGAAGTCGACTTAACATCCATTTATCAATTAATTTTAATTCAGACACATTAGAATCAGGCATTTCAATTATATTTTGTGAAATTGTATAAAATCTATTTACTTGTTTTTTTACACTCCCTGCATCACTATGTTTCCAATCTACATCTTGCGATTGCTCTGCATTTAAAAGTATATACATTCGTGTAATGTCTGCACCATATGTATCTACGGCTTCTGTTAGGGTAAGAAGTGGTCCTTTTGATTTACTCATCTTTTCACCTTCAAGAGATACAAAACTATTGATGGCAATCGATTTAGGCCATTTATCTTTATCAAAAAATACAGTGTGGTGAAAAATGAAAAATAACAGATGGTTTGCAATTAAATCTTTTCCAGAAGACCTAATATCCACAGGATACCAATAATTGAACTCCCACAAAATTTTTTGAATAAGTTCTTTTGAAATATTTGATGTATTTGAAACTTCATCTATATCTCCTTTATTGAGTAGTACAAAATCAAAAAATTGGGAATTAAGTTGTTCAGGTTTTATAATATCAAGGAATTTTCGAATGATATAATATGCCATATATATGGTAGAATCTCCGAGTGATTCAATTAACCATTCATTATCAAATGGAAGTTTTGTTCCAAGTCCTTTTCTACGCGTGCATGCTTTATCTTTAAGCCAATCTATTTTATTATTGAATTCAGTTCTAATTTCAGGAGGATAAAACTCCATAGATTCAACACATTCGTATGCTTTTTTTTTCCACTTAGGATTTGAATAATTTAAAAACCATTGCCCTTTTACCATATTTATAACGCCTTTTGTGCCACATCTACACACCACAGGCTCACTAAGTTCATAGAAAAGTTCACATATTTCTGGATTTTGCAAAAGGTCAGAGGTTAAAATATCTTTTATCTTTGAAACTTTGATGCCAGCATATTTTCCTGTATTTTCTTTTAGCACGCCCTTGTGAAATTCTTTTTTATATATGGTTTTTGTAGCTAATTCTAATTTTTCATCTTGTTGAGATTTAATCTTCATTTCTTTAACAATCTCAATTGCAGGATATTCTCCAAAATCTGGAATTTTAATTAAAGAAATTGGCTCAATTTTAGATATTGTATTAACTTCAATTCCAAAATTTGAAAGATTTTCTGATTTTAAATCATCGAGTGCTACAAAGTCAAAAGGTGCATGTGCAGGAACACTCATAACAATCCCAGAACCATTATCTCCTTTTACAAATCGTGCAGGTAGTGTTAAAATTTCAGTATCTGTTAATGGATTTTTAACTTTTATGCCAATAAGTGTTTTTGAATCTATGGTTTCAATAAATTCTACTTTTCTATCTGTGAATGTGAGTTTATAATACGATTCTTTACTTACAATCCATGTTTCAGCTTCAAATTCGTACGATTCATCTTCTGATTCTCTTATAACTTTTATTTTAACATATTCGATATCTGGATTTATCCATAGGTTTGTGACTCCAAAAATAGTTTCAGGTCTTAGGGTTGCACACGGAAAAATTATATTTTCAGCATTATCATACTTAAATTTAATAAAAATATAATCCATGATTGTTGCATTTTCCCCATGCAATATATCATGATCTTCTAATGGATTTTCATCATTTGGGCACCATTTTACAGGATGTGACCCTTTTACAACAAATCCTTTTTCGTGTAATAAATTAAATTGCCATTCAATGAGTTTTTTATAATGTGGGTCCGTGGTTGTGAATTTTCGCCTCCAATCAATAGAAAAACCAATTGAACGCATTGCATTTTCAGATTCTACTTTAAAATAATCAACAATTTTTTCAGGTGTTGTAAGCTCTTCTAAAATCTCCATTGGTATTTTATGAAATTTTGAATAAACTTCCATAGTGGATGGGTCTTTATTTGCTATAAGTTCAACAAGTCCAATAATTGGCGTTCCTGTAACATGAAAGCCCATTGGGAATAAAACATTATATCCGCATGCTCTTTTATATCGTGCTATAACATCACCAATTGTAAAGGTTCGTGTGTGTCCAGCATGTAGATTTCCATTTAAATAGGGATATGGGATTGTGATAAAGTATTTTTTTCTTTCATCTATTTCAGATTCAAATAGTTTTGAATCATTCCATTTTTTTTGCCATTTTTCTTCTATAATTTTTGAATTGTATGTTTTATGCATGGATTTAAACTCTTTATTGCTTATTTTATGGCTTTGTATATAATTTTATTGATATTTAAGCATTTCACTATTTTATCTATATATGCATTATATCTCAGTTTTTATTTTTCAAATCTTATATCCGAATATTTTTTATAAATTTTTTTACATATCTCGTTCAATTAATATCTCGCTTTTTAATTTTAAATAGAGAATTTTTAAAAATTCTCGATAGTTTTTATAATCAATTCTATTTTATTTTAAAAAAATATTTTTTTTAAAAATAGTTGAAAATAATTTTAAATTTTTAAAACATTTTATTTTAAAGCATTATTGATTTTATCTTTTTCATATTGCAACAATTCAAAATTATTTTTTGATAGTTCAATAGCTTTTTCAATAACTCCATCTTCATTTAAATCTTTATTTATTTTGGTTTCAAGTTTATTTATTGCAGAAGTTGGAATTCCATATTCCGACAATATTGTTAAATTACTACGAATGAAATCATTTTCTATTTGACTGGCATAATAACCATAATTTCCAGAAGAAATATTATTTTTTTCACAAACATATTTTTGTAACTCATTCATAACACTTAACCACTTTGGAACTTTATATTGAAACCAATGTCTTAAAATTTGAAAAGACTCAGTTACTGATTTTTGAAGTAATTCATCGTCTGATAATTCAAATAGTGTTTTGGTATATTTGTATTTTTGAAAATCTAAATCGTTTCTTTTGTATTCATCTTTGAGTTTTTTTGTGGTTAAACTGTTTAATATTAATTCAATTTTTTCTTTATTTTTATTTATCCAGTCCCTATCAGATTTATATTTTTTTAATTTATCATTAACTAACCAATGAATTGATTGTTTAATTCCATAAAAATTTGTAACTCTTATTAAATTTCCCAAAGTCATTGGTATAGTAGTTTCTCCATCTTTTAATAAATTATTCCAAGCAAGAGATAAAACATATGTTAATTGTTGATAATTTGGTGACTTATTCCATATGATTAAATCTTTTTGCACCTCAATATCACTTTCTAATTTATTTAAAATTTTTTTCTGCCCTTTAATAGACACCCCATTTTTTTGAAATAATTCTCTTTCTTCTTTCGGAATTTTTGATAATTCTTTATATTGTTCTGATTCTTTTGTTTTATTTTTTATATCTTTATCTTTTAATCCATTTAGTACTTCGTCTTTTATCGGATCTTGTTCAAAAAATGGAATATCAACAATCATTCCATTTTCTCTTTCTGGCTTAGGATTAAAATCATAAATTTTTCCAATATAATGAATCATCATTCTTCCAGAACGACCTTTGATATTTGAATAATCAAAATAATCAATTGGTGTTTGTTTTCCTTTTGTTTTATCAAAATAAATAACATTTTTTGCACTTGTATTCACTCCTTCAATGATAGTCGAAGTACAAAATATATATTTTAATTTTTTATCATTAAAATAATCTATCATTGATGAATTTATATGTTTTTGTAATGCCCCATCATTTATTCCTATTTCAAAATTTAAAAATTTTATTAAATTCCAATTTTTATTTATATTTTCTTCTATCCACTCTATCAACGGCAGTTTCTCAATTTTTTCTATATTTTTTTCTTCTAAAAATTGAGTAAACTTTTCAGCTATTTTTCTCACTCTATTTGGAGAAGAACAATAAATAATTGTCTGTTCATCTTTTAAATTAAGCAACAATTCAAACAATTTATCTTCTTTAAAAACTTTATATTTACGAGGTTTATCAAATTTTACTTTATTATCTAAATAAATATCAATAGTCTTATTTTCAATAAGAGAATAGTTTGTTTTATAAAAGATGGCATCGTACTTTTCTGCAAATCCTTTTGAAATACCATCAATATTTGGTCCTAATAAATAAAATTGTGGTCGTGGATTTTGTTGAAGAAGTGTATAAAATGCGTTATTTAAAATATCTGATCTTTCATCATCTCTTTTTGCACTTAATTTATAAAATTCATCTATCACAAAAAAATCTATTTGAGGTAAATTTTGATATTCCATAACCCTTTCGGCTGTAAGTAGGAATAAATTTCCTTTTTCTGTTAATGGTTCTTGTGAAGTTCTAACTATAATTTTATAATCTTCTTTATACTTTTTTAGTTTTTTTCTTGTTTCATCGAGTAATGCAAGTGTTGGTTGTATTACAACAATATTTTTTTTCTTTTTGCTTGCTACAATTTCTTCAATTAAGAGACTTTTTCCAAAACTTGTCGGAGCACTCACAATAAGATTTTTTCCACCATCTAAAATGTATTTTAAATATTTTTGTTCTTCATGAAAATATTTGCCATTTAAATTTTCTGAAAAATGTGATTCTTTTCTGATTTCTCCTGCTAAATTATTAAATTTTAATTTTTCTTTTTCCTTTTCTAAATATGGATAAAACCCTGCTGATTCAATCAAATCTGTCCAAAGTTCAATGGTTTCAGAAGGGAATTTTTCCCAATTGTCTAAAACATAAATAATTATTTTTCTTCCAGATTCAGCATCATTTCTTAAATGTTTTGATGAAATTTTTGCAAATTTAAAACTATCATCTATTGAAATTGAATTACTTTCTTCTATTACTGATATTATTTCTGTATTAGTCATTTAAAGATTGTAGTGCAAATAATTTTTTATGCATTCTTTTCACAAGTTCATTTTTACATTTCACTGGAAAAAGTAACAATATTATATTTAATTGTGTTTTTAAAGGATGATTATTATTTAGATCGAAATAATTTTTTAATTCTTCTATTTCTTTTTTAATATTATCCTCTAATTCTATCGAATATGAATCAAAATTTTTACTTGTATAGGTGCAAATTAAAGGAATGGTTATAGAATTTAATATATTTTGAAGTTTTGTTTTTTGATCCATCAAATCAATCCAATACTTCTTTTCAGGAATGTCATCATATGGTTTAATTTTTTTTGAAATTATATTAAATTCATCTTGTAGATACTCTCGTTTAAAGTGTTCTTTTATGTCTTTTACAAGTTCTTTAATTCCAGATTTTCCATCAACATATAATTTCGATTCCCCAAGCCACAATGATTTATTATTTGGTTGAATATGCACACCATCGAATCCGTGTATTGTATGACCATAAGAATCTTTAAAATAAATTTTCGAAAGTAATGGTATTGTTTTATGAAAATCCCTTAAAAGTAAATGTAAAATTAATTCACCAAATTCACCTCTTTTTAAATATTTTTTAGTAAGATCTAAATCATCAATATCTTTTCCTTTTTCATAAAGTATTCTAACTTCGTTATATTCTTTAATTTTATAAATAGATCTTGAAGCATCTACCAATTTATCAATAATAACACTATTTGAAGTTTTATCCCCCTCATGTAAACCATAAGCAAATTCAATTAATGCACTTTGCAATAAATTAATAAGAGCTTTCCATCTATATTCATAATTTCCATTATCTTGTAATTCAAAATCGACAAAATATGTTCTTAAATTAGAATCGCCTATTTTTTCATTTATTACTTTATGTGAACCAAATATTGAATCAGACATGTTTAAATTTTAAAAATTATAGTTTTTTTAAATGCTCATAATCTTTTTGAATAATAAATTTTTCTCTCCCCTCTACAATCTACCGACTTTTTAACTCAACTCAACTCAAATCTAAATACTCATAAATATCCTTATAAATAACATGTGCTAATTGTCTCGCAAATTCCACAGGCACAGCATTTCCAATCATCTTGTATCCAACTGCCACATTATCATATTTAAACAAAAAATTATCTGGAAAAGTTTGTATTCTTGCACATTCACGAACCGAAAGCCTCCTATATAAATCCTCTTTACCCGGTACAAAAATTCTTTTATTTTGCTCAATAAATTTCATTTTTGGAGCTTGTGGATGAAGTGGAGCATGCCGACCACCCGCTTGAATTGTAAAACTCGGCTCATTCCAACTTCTAACACGATTTCTTGACATATAAATTGTTGAAAAATCACCATTCATATATTCATGATTGGATACAAAAAGATTTTCATTACCATTTGTATGATTTTTTTCTTTTGCAGATTTTACAAATTTTAAATCCCAAATCGCGTCTTTTAAAGTTAGTTTTGGACTGATTACTTTTGGAGAAGAAAAAGTTTTATTCATTTTTATATCATATCCAACAATAATAACTCTTTTTCTATCTTGTGGAACTCCAAAATCATTTGCGTTTAAAAGAAAATACGAAACATTATATCCTAAAGATTTAAACTCATTCAAAATATTTTGAAATGCTTCTTTATGTCTTGGGAGTAAAATTCCTGAAACATTTTCTGCAAGAAAAAATAATGGTTTTTTTTCTTTTAAAACTCTAATATATTCATAAAAAAGCTGCCCCCTTGTATCATTTATTCCTCTTCCTGCGCCTGCTTCACTCCAACTTTGACATGGAGGGCCTCCGATAATACCAATCGAATCTGGCACATCACTTGACGGAATATCAATAATATTTCTTTTGTCTAAATAAATATTTGGAAAATTATATTCAAAAGTATCCCAAATAGTTTTATCAAATTCATTGGCAAAAATTGTTTCAAACCCAGCTTGATGAAATCCAAGATCAAGACCGCCAGCACCACTAAAAAGAGAAACTATTTTTATTTTATTTTGCATAAGAAATCAATTTGGCTTTTAAAAGTTGAGCGGGATTGTTTGGTGATTTAATTTCAATATTCTGAATTTTGAAATTTTCGTTTTGCAAATTTTTTAATTTTATTCTGTCTTCTTCTGGAAAAGATAAATATTTTTCTTCAAGTAAAATAGCATTTACTGTAAATTCATGCATCTTATTTATGGTGGTAAAATCTTTAAAAACCTTGATTGGATTTTGAATGTGCCACATTCCACGCACCCTTAAATTAGTAATTCCAAGTGGATCTACTTTTTTCACTCCTGCGAGTTCGTTTGTTTTTGCCAATTCTACATCTGATATTTCAGAAATTCCTATGGAAATTTTATCAGCAATTCTTTTATAAATTTCATTATTGGCTGCATAGCAATCTCCATAAACAAACCAGATAGCTTTAAGTTGATTTGTTCCTTTTGGTGCAATTCCTATAGAATAAATAATGTCTTTTCTATTCCAATCATTTATTTCACAATTTTTACAATTATTTGTAATTCTTGAATCGTCAACATATAGTTTATTTTTTGGATACGAGCTATTAAGTGCGATTGCAGATAATAAACTTTCAATCTTTTTTTACTTCAATAGCATCTCCATTTTTTACAATAATATCTGGTGGATTGTTTTGATTTCCCAAATAAGAAAAATTTTGACTGTACATATTATCTTTTTCTTGATTATTTTTGTTGAGGCAATCACAAAAAACATCTTTTACAAGCTGTCTTAAAAAACAACTTTTTACAATAGTTCAAAGTTC
>JAAXQB010000346.1 GCA_012329085.1 Methanosarcinales archaeon
AAAAACATATTTGCTATTTTTTTTGCATCACCTTCTATTATATCCAATTCAACTGAATTTAAAATAGCATTTTTCTTTAAAAATTCTATTGCATAACTGTTTTTATCAATTGCAATCACTTTTGTGCCCTTTTTCTTTGCAATTAATATACTATATGGTCCAACTCCTGCAAACATATCTACAACCATATCATCTTTATGAATATATGATAATACCCTCATTCTTTCTGTTGATAGCCGTGGTGTAAAATATACTTTAGATAAATCAACCATATATTGACATCCGTATTCTTTATGCACAGTATCATATCTTTTTTCACCTGCTATAACTTCAAACTCTCTTGTCCTATATTCACCAATAACATGAGTGAGTGTATTGAGAACAGTTTTTATATTTGGATGTACTTTAAGTATTGCGTTTGCGACAGTTTTATTATCTATTTTACAATTTTTTTTTTCAAATATATCCTTGTCTATAATTGCAATATCGCCTATAATTTCATATTTTGGGATAAATCCTATTAAATTTTCAAGTGTTGGCAATTTTGTTTTAATTTCAAGAACTTTTTTAATGCATGTTGCATTTGGAATTTTTGAAATCATATCGTTAGAAAAAAATTCATTAATTGGAAAATAGATATGTTTATAATCTGATTCAATTTTTAATGAATTATCAAGAACATTTAGTTCTACTAAGGCGCGGCGTGCAAATTCGCCATCTTTTTTTAATACTTTTATGCAATTGTGCATGATAAATAAATATTGAATATAAATAATCTATAAAAATAAAATATATGAAAATGGAAATATTAAAGAATGTGTGAAATAGATTATTTCTTTAAAATTAAAAATATTTAATAATTACATCATAAAAATACCCATTCTCACTGAGAATGGGTTTATGGGAAATTAGAAATTTCTCTAACTCATTCACAAAGAGAATGAGTCTTAAGTATATAATTTTATAAATTCTATGCAGTAAAAAAGTTGCAAAAATTTTAATTCTTTATATAGATTTTTACAATATAATTTCAATATCCAATTCTTCTACAAGTTCTTTATATCGATTTCTAATGGTAACTTCAGTAACACCTGCAACATCTGCAACATTTCGTTGAGTTCTTCTATCATTGCACAATATGGATGCAATATATATTGCTGCAGCCGCCGTTCCTGTCGGACCTCGTCCACTTGTAAGCTCTTTATCGGATGCTTGCCTTAAAATTTCAATACTTTTTGTTTGAATTTCACCTTTAAGTTTAAGACCTGAACAAAATCTTGGTACATAATCCATAGGAGATGTTGGCATAAGCTTTAATTTAAGCTCTCTTGAAATAAATCTGTATGTTCTTCCTATTTCTTTTCTTGATACTCGTGAAACTTCACCGATTTCATCAAGTGTTCGCGGAACTCCACACTGTCTGCATGCAGCATAAAGCGCTGCTGCTGCAACACCTTCAATACTTCTTCCTCTTATTAAATTTTTATCAACGGCTTTTCTATATACTACAGCTGCCGTCTCCCTTACTGTTCTTGGAAGTCCAAGTGCAGATGCCATACGGTCAAGTTCTGACAATGCAAATGCTAAGTTTCTTTCAGTTGCATTATTTACTCGAATTCTTCGCTGCCATTTTCTTAACCTATGCAATTGTGCCCTATTTTTAGAGGAGATGGATTTTCCATATGAATCACGATTTCTCCAATCAATCATGGTGGATAAACCTTTATCATGTATGGTGTGGGTCATCGGAGCTCCAACTCTCGACCTTTTCATTCTTTGATCTTGGTCAAATGTACGCCATTCTGGACCATCATCAATAAATTCTTCTTCTATTATAAGACCACAGTTACTGCATACAAGTTCAGCTCGTTCATAGTCTCGTACCAGATTGTATCCTTTACATTCTGGGCATGTAATCTCTTTCGATTCGTCTTTTTTTTTCGCTTTTTCTTCTATTTTCGCTTTTCGATCTTTTATCATTGCACGAGTCTTTTCTCTGTCAGATAGTACCGAGATTGCTTCTTTTTTATCTAGTGCCATATATTTACTCCTTATTTTTTTTATCTATATTATTTTTTTTTACAGATTATTTATGTCACATATTTTTAGATATTATCAAATATAAGATACAATCTTTTTCACTAACTCATTCGGAACTAATGAATGATAATTATTTTTATAAAATTTTAATAAAAATAATCAATCTGCATAATGTGACTAAATCATGAAGTTATTTAATATATATATATATATATATTTTAATAATATCTAATTATTTAATGTTTCATTTTATTGAACATATACGCGTTCATTTATACATTTTTTTAAATCTAAGGTAGATACTTTTTTAAAAATTCTAATAGAAGCATAAGGGCAATCAATAGGTCCAATAATATCTTTAAGTTTACCAATACTTTTAACTGATTTGGTAACAACAGTAGAATTTATTCTAAATTGTTTTTTAAAAGATCTGATTGATTTTATATCATCACATTTAACAATCATTGTTTTATCATTAATTATGTGTAATGCAGTTCCAAGTCTTTTCATGATTTTTAATTATAGATTGATTGTTAAGAGCCATCATGCTCATTTTTATTTATCGCATAGTTTTAAATTTAATTTACTTCCTCTATAAAATATGAAATTGATTCGATTATTTTAGAGTTATAGTATATTAGAAATTTTTTAAATAAAAAAACTTATTTTGATTTTGTAATTGTATATAACTTTTAAAGTTATACATCCATATAAATTTTCAATTTATCATTAACATACTTTATAAAAACTTTTTCTAAAAATTTAAAAGCATAAATTTTTAAATAAAGTAGTGATAAAATTATATTTTTATAAATATTTAAATATCTTAAAATAGTAATTCAATTAACTATGTTAAAAATTTTTAATTTAAGTATTTAATCAATAGTTATTAATATTCAAAATGTAAATGTTTATATAATTGAATTTATAGTATATAAATCTATCGTAATTTTTATACATAAAAACCAATTTAAAAATAAAATGATATTTTTTTTAATGAAATATTTTTGGTTATCCGCCATTTTTTTATAGCTTGCTTAAAAACGATATGCTCGTTAGTATATAATTTGTAAAATTATGTGCAGAAAGAAATTTTTAACTGCATATAACTTATAAAGTTATATACTAGACTTGTTGCGATATAACAACCTTATAGAGATTTTAGTTTCTTTTACCCACTCATACATTTTCAATTCATTAACATTTCAGATGATAGTTTCATAATCCGCATGAGATTAACATAACTTTATCATTAAAAGTGTCTTTTTTATTACGAAATATATCCGATGCAAACGCTCGTTTATTCTAAACGAGCTATCCGAAATCGTTTAATTCCACCAATAGCATG
>JAAXQB010000002.1 GCA_012329085.1 Methanosarcinales archaeon
ACTTGGTTCAAAATTAGGTATAGCAGTTTTAATAGCATTTATATTGCCACAATTGTGGGGTGTTATTGGAATACTTGGAGTGTTTGCTATACACTATATGGTCCCAGGTATGCTTGGATGGGGTGATGCTTTTGTATTTGCAACAATTGCAGGGGGATGTTCATTTATATCGGCACCTGCGGCAATGCGTGCATCTATCCCTGAGGCAAACCCATCAATTTACTTGCCAATGGCAGTTGCACTTACATTTCCTGTGAATATTATAGTAGGTATGCCACTTTGGCAAGTATTGAGTATGACTCTATGGGGTTCAGCATAACTTATATATAATATTAAATAAATTAAGGGGTGAAAAATAATGGAATTAAATACAAGAAAAAGATTGGTTATTATAACGGAATCTATTATATTGGATAGAATTGTGGATATAATGAATGGTCTAGGAAACAAAGGATATACTGTAGATGATGTCAGAGGCGGTGGAAGACGCGGTTTAAGGTATGGAGCAGATGGCGGTGCATTCCATGCAATTCTGCAAAATATACGAATTGAAACTGTAACAACTGAATCCGTAGCAAAAAAGATATCAAAAGAAGTTATTGAAAAGTTATTTGTAAATTATGCAGGCATCATCTATATGGATGATGTTGAAGCATATACATAAACAATTTTTCGTAATTTTAACTGAAATACGAGAAATTAAAAATTTCTCTTAGTATATAACTTTATAAGTTATATACTATAAAAAATTGTGTGGATGTAATACTTTTATAATAAAATTAATTATTGCAATTCACACATATTTTTAAATTATCAATAAAACTAATAAACCTATAAAGTAAAATTTTTAAAGGAGAAAAATATGGCAAAATTAAAGAAGGTAGAAATTTTAATCGAAGCAATCGTGTTAGATAAAGTCATAGAGGAAATGATTAAACTTGGGGTAAAAGCATATGTTGTGTATGATGTAGTTGGTAAAGGAGGTAGAGGGATTGAATCACGAAGTATGGTGGGTGATGTACACGGTATGGTAGGTGCAGTTTTCGGACAAAAAAAATAGAAATAGTGATAAATGAAGATATTGCACAAAAAATATCAGACTGTGTATTTGATAAATTCCTTGAGCATTATGCAGGTCTTGTTTATATGGGAGATGTTGATCTACCTGCATTTAAGCAACTTAATCCTTGATATAATACACATCTTTAATTCGTTAAAATGAAAATTTTCATGGATACTTTTCTTTGAAAAATTTTCATTTAAATAAATTTTTTTCAATCAGCCATACAAGTATTCTATATATTTCAAACTTTAAAAAAAATAGCTTGTGGCCAACTTACCAACAAAATTTCATTTTTCAGGCTGTCCCAAAACTCTATCAAATCAACAAATTTAAAATTTACACACAAAAATTACACATAAATTTTAATTTTCAAGCCGCTTATTCTCTTCGAGAGCTCGTTCGGAACGAACGAGCGTTATTCGCTTTTCAAATGCATTTTATCTTGAATAATTCACCCAAATCTATCAACTTTTTGCATTCCATTTTACTTAAATTTCAATATCAATAGAAGCTTTTAAGTACTTTAATTGTATATATAATATAAGAAATATTAAAATAAAATAGGAATGATATCATGTTCAGAAAATACGATCAAAATCAACAATTTTTATTACCAACCAATTTGGATAGCTTTGTTCCAGAAAACCACATAGCCAGAATAATAAATGATGTTATAGAATCCGTTGATATTACTGCCATCGAATCCACATATTCTAAAAAAGGTTCTCCTGCATACCACCCTCGACTCATGTTAAAAGCTCTATTATATGGGTATATGATTGATATTCGAAGTTCAAGAGATATACAGAAAATAACATCCACAGACACTGTTTTTATGTATCTTACCGCCATGCAAACCCCCGATTTTAGAACAATTTGCCGATTCCGTTCAACTCATCTTGATTCAATCAAAGATATTTTTACTCAAGTTGTCACAATCTGTAAAGACATGGGCATGCTTGGTGTCGGAAAAGTATCTATTGATGGAACTAAAATCAAAGCACACGCTTCTGTAAAACAAAGTAAAGATGGTAAAGCTCTTGAAAAAGAAATCGATAAAATTAAAAAAGAAATAAATGAAATTCTCGATGAAAGTATCGAAATCGACAAGGAAGAAGATGAAAAATACGGTGACTCAACGCCATATGAAATGCCAAAAGAATTGGTAAATAAAACAAACAGATTGGAAAAAATCCAGATCGCAAAAGAAAAACTTGAAAAAGAAAACCTCGCGAAAATAAATGTCACTGATAACGATGCCCCTATTATGAAACATAGTGATGGCTCTAAAAAACCATCTTATAATGGACAGATTGCTGTTGATAGTAAAGAACAGGTAATTGTTACAGCTGATCTTGTTACTGTTGCAAATGATGTTAATCAAGTAGAGCCAATGATACAACGCATTTTTTCAACAATGGGGCACAATCCTAAAATCGTATTGGCTGATGCTGGATATTTCTCATATGAAAATATCATATTGCTGAAAAGCTATGGGATTGATGCATATATTCCTGATAATTTTTTTAAGGTGGAGAAAAGTAATAAAAGAAAGTGGTTCTCACGGCATCTATTTAGTTTTAATGAAGAAAAAGATTGTTACTATTGCCCTGCAGGAATTGTTATGCCATTTACAAGAATTCAAAAACGGAAAGATGCACCTGATTTGAAGCAATATGTTTGCAATTTTTGTTCTAATTGTATATTTAAAAAAGCATGCACCAAGGCAGAAAATAGAACCATCTCAAGAGATCCACGAGAATATTTATTGATCGAGATGAGGAAAAAGCTGAATACTGATGAAGGGGGGAAGTTGTATAATGAACGAATGTCGACAGTAGAACCTGTTTTTGGTCAGATGAAACAAAATAGGGGATTCCGAGAATTTCTTTTGAGGGGGAAGGAAAAAGCAACAGTGGAATTTATAATGATGTGTATCGTACATAATATTGGAAAAATTGCGAAATTTGTTACAAAGGAATGTAAGAACTTGAAAGAAATATTGAAAAATGGGATTGATGGAGCAAATCAGCAAGTAGTTTGTGTAAAAAGTGCTGTAATTGGTATTGGAAAACATATTTTTTTAAAATTTTCGGTAAAATATGTGAATTTTGATTTATGTTTGCATAAAATTTAAGAGGATTGAGATGTTAACTTTATTGTTATAAGATTTTAAGAACTTTGAACTATTGTAAAAAGTTGTTTTTTAAGACAGCTTG
>JAAXQB010000043.1 GCA_012329085.1 Methanosarcinales archaeon
TAAATTCATGTACAATAACATCAAAATAACCGTAAATGAAAAAGAATTAGAAATTAAAAAAAATTCCACTCTTTCATCTCTTTTAGATTTTGGTATCCCTTATAAAAAAGGCACAGCAATTGGGATATTTAAAAAAAACTCTAAAAAAAAAATTGATATTAGCATAGAATATAAAATAATAACAACAAAAGGCGAATTTAAAATTCGTTTATATCCAAACAATTCTTTTTCTATTTTTTTTTGGATTAAAAATTATACACAATATAAAAATATGCCAATTCAATGGAGTGATAAAAATGCAATATCATTTCGAGCAATATCCGCGCAATTAAATTTAGAAGAATTAAAACAAGAAAAATATACTTATGATTTTATAGACTTAAATCGATTGGATGTATTTTTTGGTTCAAAACATGAACAAATTATATTTTCAAAAACAAAACACAATTCAAATTACGGAATTTCAAAAGATGGGGCATTTGCAAAAGTCATAAGTGGAAAAAATACCCTTTTTTCTCTCACAGAAGAAGACGAAATTATATCTATTGAACCAATTAAAAATATTGATTTAATAGAAGAAGGATTTTGCACAATAGATTTAAATACGCCTATTGAAGATGGATATAAAATATTTACACATTTTGAAATTTCTGTATTAAATGATGCACCAAAAGGTGCAGAACATTTATATTCTCTTTTAAAAGATGATGTGTTTAAAATAGATTTTGCACCAAACTCTTTTATTTCTGATTATTCAATGCAAGGTGAGATTTGCGAATTTGAAAATTTTGAACCAAGAGAAGTGGGTAGCGTTTATGTAAGAACAGTAGGTGCTGGCACAGGAAAAATATATATATCTAAAAAGGGCAGTGCATCAAGTATTATGCATTCGATTATTGGAAAAGTTTCAAAAGGAATGGAGCTTATAAAAATTGCACAAAAAGGGCAAAATCTTTTTGTGACTGTAAATCCACCTCAAATAATGCTACTTGGAAAAAGCCTTAAAGAAGTTGAAAAGCAAAAAGATATAAATGTTACGATAACAAAAGAAGGATATATAAAAGATGATGCAATAGTTGTAGAACAAAGTCCAGATACTACGATAGAAATAATCAACAGTGGTAAATTAAAAATTGAACTTGTTCCAAAAACGCATATTTTAAATATTGAATTATATTATAATGATGCACCGAACACAATCAATTTTTTTAAGCATTCTACTAATATTCATACCAAACCTATTGGATTTTTAGAATTAGAAATGAACTATGATACAACTTACCTTTTTAAATCCTTAAAACAAGCCGAAAAATATAAAGAAATTCTTCCTGAAAATACACCAATAGATGAAGTTAAAGCAGGAGAAATTGGAGTTACAAATCAAGCAGCAAAAATCACAGGAGCGATTGGGATTAGACTTGAAGAAGATGATTTTTTTGGACCAACTGGTGAAAAATTCTCAAGCACAAATATCATAGGGCGAGTTCTTAACATGGAAATTCTAAAAGATAAAAAAGAAGGCGATAGAATATATATAAGGGAGTGTTTATGACTAATAATAACAATAAAAAAACATTACAAAAATTAGAATCGTTCTCCGATTCCAAAAAACTCCAGAGTAGAACTATAACAAAAATTGTTGTAATAGATTCAGAGTCAGTGCTTCCAATTGATGCGGCAATGGAAATATATGAAATGGAAGAAGAACTTACTGTAAAAGAAACATGCTATGGAACGATGGTGTCTGGACCTCAAAATGTTGTAGATAGAGTTGTAAAAAAAGTGCAATCAATGGATAAAAATCATATATTTATAAAAAATAGGGGTTTTCTTCCAGGAGATCCGAGACGATGTAGAGGTGCAAGGGGAGGAGGTCCAAGACCCGGATTTCATTTTTTAAGAACAGAGGTTTCGTTGTTGCCAATGATTGGCAGAGCATTAGATGATTATGAAGCAGGAGTGCCACTTAAAAAACAAATGCACAAAGAAAACATTCCAGTTGATATATTGAAAAATATTATTGAGGCTGAGTTATAAAAGATTTTTAAATTATGAGATTATCAGTAATTGATACTGAACTTTGTATTGGCTGTCAAAGTTGCATGTTTGCATGTTCTAGGAAATTTGGGAAAGCAGGACTTGCAATATCTCATATTCGTGTGCGATCAGATGGAGGAATGGAAAAGGGATTTGTTGTAATTGTATGCAGGGCTTGTAATAATCCAGCTTGTATAAAAGTATGTCCATCAAATGCATTAATTAGAAGAAGAAAAGGAGGCGGCGTTCGTGTTGATATTGAAAAATGCATTGGATGTAAAAAATGTCAAAATGCATGCATCATAGGTGCGATTTTATGGGATGAAGAAAAAAAATTGCCACTTATATGCAAACATTGCGGATATTGTGTTTCTTTTTGCCCATATGGAGTGATTTCTTTAGAAAGGGAGGAAAAAAATGCTCTTAGATGACCCTATTGCAAATGTTCTTTATATAGACCTTAATAGAAAAAAATATGAAATTAGAAGACGAGAAGACCTTTTTTCAAAATACATAGGCGGAACAGGAGTTGCAACTCAACTTCTTCTTGAAGAATGTCCAAAAGGCACAGATTCACTTGGAAAACATAATCCAATCATATTTGCAATAAGTCCAATGACTTCTCTTTTTCCTATTGTTTCAAAAACTGTTGCAATGTTTAAATCGCCTCATACAAATGACCTTGGAGAAAGTCATTCAGGAGGAAGAAGTGCAATATCCATTAGAATGGCTGGCTTTGGTGCAATTGTAATAAACGGGGCAAGTGATGAACCTATATATCTTGCAATTCATGAAGATAAAATTTATTTTAGAGATGCATCTACTCTTTGGGGCATGGGAAGTAATTTTACAGTAGGGCGAATTATCAAAGAAAATGAACCAAATCCTGGTATTCGTTCTATTATGCGAATAGGAAAAGGCGGAGAAAATCTTATAAGTTATGCGTGTGTGATAACTGAATCTTATCGGCATTTTGGAAGACTTGGACTTGGAGCTGTATTTGGAAGTAAAAAGCTTAAAGCACTTGTAATATCAGGAAAAAAATCAATCCCCATATCTGATATTCGTGCATATAAAAAACTATACAATAATATTTATAAAACAATCACAGAATCATCTGTTATGAAAAAATATCACGAGATTGGCACCCCAATTAATGTAAATCCTTTAAATGAAATGGGAGCACTTCCTTCGCACAATTTAAAATATACCAGAAATGATAAAGCACACAATATCTCAGGTGAGAGATTTGCAAAAGATTATCTTGGAAGGCGGATTGCATGTGCACATTGTCCAATTGGATGCATACATATTGCAGCCCTTAGAATTCCATATGAAAATAAACCATATTTTTATAAAACTTCTATGATTGCATATGATTATGAGCCAATTTATTCTCTTGGGGCAATGGTTGGAATTTACAATCCAGAGGATTATCTTAAATTGATGGATGAAGTAGAAGTTCTTTGTGTAGATGCAATGAGTATGGGAGTTATTTTATCATGGGCAATAGAAGCATATGAAAAAGGCATTATTACAGATAAAGAAACTATGGGAATCGAGTTTAAATGGGGTGATGTTAAACAACTTATCAATGCTGTTAAATTAGTAGTTAAACAACCAAATAAATTCTATAAAGCTCTTGCAAAGGGTGTAGATTTTGCATCATCGCAATTTGGTGGAAAAGATTTTGCATTGAGTTTTGGTAAAAATGAAATGGCAGGGTATCATACAGGTCCAGCAACACATATTGGAGCATTGATTGGTGCAAGGCATGGGCATCTTGATAATGCAGGATATAGTATTGACCAAAAAATACTTACAAAAAAAGCAGCAAGTCCAAAAGAAGTTGTGGATTTGTTGCTTTTAGAGGAAGAATTGCGACAGGTTTTATCAAGTATATCTATATGTTTTTTTGCAAGAGGTGTGTATAATTTAGAATTGATATCGAAAGCATTAAAAATATCTGATTTTAATTTTAGTGTCGAAGAGTTAAATGATATTGGAAAAAAGATACATAGAGAAAAATATAAATTCAAATTGCGAGAAGGATTTGATTTTAAGAATTTAAAACTTCCAAAAAGAATATTTGAGACTACAACGCCTGTGGGTGATTTGGATAGAGAGTATATTCAAGATGCGATTGATTATGCAAAAGATGTAATTATAGGGGACTTGGAATGTGATTAACTGATGTTACGCATCAAATATATTATAATTATGCTAACATTTTTATAGTTTATTAGAATATATTTAAACTTTAATTCTACTTTGTCACATTACAAGATAAACTAGTTATATGAGGCGGTATAACCTCAAATCATTCAGAAAAGCAAAATCAGTATCGGATGCTTGAATGAGCATCTAACTTGACTTTCAAAGATGTGGTAAAAAACACTATCGACTAACTCGATTGATGTATGACCTACTAAAACATAAACCCTATTGCTATCGATTATCTTAAATTAACATATATTTCTCCAAATTCAA
>JAAXQB010000014.1 GCA_012329085.1 Methanosarcinales archaeon
AAATCAAATTTAGAAAAATCAATTAATTCTATTGAGAAATATATTATTTCTAATTTTGCAACTAAAAATGAAGTTTCTAAAATTAATGAAAATTTAACTAATAAATTAAGTAGTTTAGAACAATTACAAGATCAATCAATGCAATTAGTTGAAGATGAATTGGATGATTTATTTAAACAATTATTATCTCATAAAAAATCAATTCATGCTCTACATTCTCAATTACATAAGGATGAGGATATTATGAGTACACATCAAGAAGTTGTTGATGTATCAAATGTATTAAAGGAGATGCTTAAAAAAGTTCAAAAAAATATTTCATATAAATCAACAAAAGAACATCAAGAATTTATTGAAAAAATTGAAGCTTTACTTGAAACTGAAAGAGAGAGACAAAATAGGTTAGATGAATTAAATAAAAAAGTTAAAAAAACATATTCTCAAAAGCAATTAGATTCTGCATTTGATGATGTTGCAAATGAAGTTGAGAGAGTAAAATTACATGAAGATTCAATTCATAAGGATATTGAACAAAAAATTGATAATGTATTGAAAAAAGAGAAAAGAGATACTAAAAAAATAATAGAAGATACAACATATTTAAAAGATCATACAACAGTTGAATATCTGAAACAACAATTGACTCAAAAAATTGAAGATGAGATTTCAAAAATCAAAGCTGATCAAGAGTCTCATTTAAAGGAGATTTTAGAATTACAAGCTGAGGAGAAGAGAATTGATACAGTTGAAGATTTTATTGGGTTTAAAGAAGAAGAGTTAGAGAAAAAATTAGCTGCATATTATGAAGATTTAGAAAAGGCAAGAGAGAGATGGGAAGAATTCTTTTCAGGTTTAAAAGCAGAAGATGAGGCATCTTTACATAAAGCTCTTCAACAAATTGGTATGTTAAGAACTGAGGTTAAAGATACAACTGCTATTATTTCAAAATATCAAAAAGATCAAGGACCATTAAAGCAATATTTTGTTGATAAATATAACTCAGTTGTTGATGCTTTTCATCAAATGCAAAAAGAGACTTTTGATTTTCAAAATCAATTGAAGCATTCTCAAGAAGAGAAAGTAGCAGAATATGTTAATGCATTTGTTCAAAGAGTTTTAGATTATGAACAGAAATTAAAAGATGCTCAAGAAGTAATTTCGCAGTATTTAGATATGAAAACTTCTGATATGTATTCTAAATTTGAGGGTGATATGAGTCAATATAAAGAATTTTATGGTTCGGAGTTTCAATCAATTCAGGAAAAAGTAGTTCAATATTTAAAAGATATTGAAGAAGAAAAAAATACTTTTTCATCATTGATTAAAAATTATGTAGTTCAAATTGATTCTAAAATTGAGGAAGTTAATGATTTGGAAGCTAATTTAGAAAATACCATTAAAGATGCAAAGGTGGTCATTAATTCCTATATTGAGGAGAAAACTGAAGAAATTGATTCTAGATTTTTAGAAATATTACAAGAGAGAACTGATTCTTTTATGAGAAAAGAAGAGAATTTACTTTCTTCATATAATGAGAAGGTTACAACATTATCAAATAATGTTAATGACAGATTAGATTCAATTGAACATAAATTTATTGAAAAAAATACTAAAAAAGTAGTGGATGTTGTTGAAACTGAATTTGCAAAGACTAAACATTTAATAACTGAGTTAAAGGACATTAGAGAAGAAGTATTTAAAAAAGAACAAACAATTGAAGAAACTTTAATTGATGCAACATCTGAATTCGAAAAGCAAAAATTAAATGTAATTGAAACTGTAACTTCTTTAAATAATGAAGCAAAAGAGCATTATTTAAATTTAGAAGAAGAAGCTTCAAGGATTAAATCTGAAGTATCAGAAATTTCTGAGGAGAGAATGACTCGTTTTGAACAACATCTAAATAAACGATATTTAGAAACTGAGCAGAAAATAACTGAAGTTAAACGAATTTTAGTAGATGAAATTGAAGGATTTATGAAAGATATTTCACAAAAAGTTCAAATTAATGAGAGAAAAATTCAAGCTGTTTTTAATAATCCTCAAGATCCTCAACAAAGTTTACAAAATTCATCACTTCAAATTGAGGATAAATCTGATACAAATATTGAAGTTAAGTTTTTAGAAATTGAGAATGAATTGAAATTATTAAAAGCTAATCAGGAGGGGATTGTAACTGAACAAGTATTAACTCCAAAATTAGATTCTGTTCCTCAACCTCCTTTCAAGAAAAATATAGAATATCAATTACAATCAAATCCTTCAATAGTTTCTTTGTATGATGAAGTTCAAGATTTAAAAGCAAATTTAGAGGCAATAAATGCTCAAACAACACTTCAAAATATCAACTCAGATGATTCAAAACCTTCTCAAGAAGAATTTTTGATGTCTGAAATATTATCTCTAAAAGAAGAGATTAATTTTTTGAAATCTCAGAATGAAATAACTAATGCTCAATTAGATTTAGGGAATAAATTGAATGATTTGCCAAAGTCTAAAAGAGTTGATGCTTTAATTGATAAAGTTGCTCAAGTAGAAATGAATCAACAGAAAATGAAGGCTGACATTGAAGCTACCAAAAGACGCTTTTTTTATTACAAATCTCTGCTATTCTTTCCTCGTTTTCTTTGACTTCTTTTAAAACAACACAATATGAAATGATTTTTCTATGGGGTGTTTGGATTTTAGAAGTGTTTGGATTTTTAGAAGGTCTGCCACGCGGCTTTTTAAATTCTATAATTTCTTCAACATCCCATATAATATCATGAAATCCATTTTTTCTCTTGTCTACAAATAAATTTACCGCGTTTATCGCATCTGAAATACATAAAAATATGTGCTTTTTTCTTGAAAAACTCATCTTAAAGTCTTTCTCGATTTTCTTTTTGTCTTTCTTTATGAGTGATAAAAATTTATGCTCATTTCTGTGCCCATCACCCTTATAAACAATGATGCGACACTCATGTCCATATATATTTTTATTAATTGAATATGCATGATAAGTGGACAAGTTTGATTTTTCTGGAGGAACATTAAGATATGTGCCGATGTCAAGCCATTGATCATTTTCATAAGCTTGGATTTTAGCTTTTTTAAGCTGCCTTAGATGAAAAATTATTTGGCATCCGAGAAATAAATTGTATTGAATGATCTAAACCATTCAATAATTCAAAATTTTTCTTTGTTGTGAATTTAGAATCTGCAATATAAATATAATCAGACATTGAATCGCCCATAAAATTAGACAATTCTGAAATAGTTTCACCATTCCATGTGCAATCGGCTTTATTTCCATCACACACATTTACAAAATAAAGCATTCCATTTTCATCAGTAACCATTTCCTGCACAATTTGTTTTAAATCATTCCTATTAGCTTTACTTTTGACCAATGTTTGGGCATTGGACCCTCACAATTTTCAGCCGTTGCGTCATTATATTCTCCATAAAGAACATGTGTCGTCGTATCTGCATGAAGAGTATTGCTAATATTTAAATTTAGTTTTTCATATACAGTGAGTGCAAATTTTGTAAAAAAGTCAGAGCATCCAGATTCATTAAATCTGGTCAAATTCTTCCAATATTATCATCATTAATATTTAAAGGGGAAATTCCAGACGAGAAATTAAAAAATTTCTCTAAGTATAT
>JAAXQB010000005.1 GCA_012329085.1 Methanosarcinales archaeon
AAAAATTCACTACAGACCAAGATAATATTGATATACTACGATTTTTGGTAAAAAAAGTGATAGGTGCAAGCCAGGAATTAGATGATGAAATAGCCGATAATTTTGTAAATATCGAAGATGATCAGTATTATGTGTTAATTAGTTTACAAAAAAAGTTAAAATCTTTTGAAAATAATAAAGAAATATTATTTTTGCATAACTTTTTGTTGCAAGAAGATAAGAAAGACATAATAGATTTTGCAAGTAATTTGCTGTATAAATATTATGACCATGAAGAAGAACTTGTACAAATAATAGAACCGAAACTAAAAAATTGGGATTTAGAAAGAATTGCAACTTTAGATACTGTGCTTTTAAAAATGGCAATTTGTGAATTAAAATACTTTCCAAATATACCAGTAAAAGTTACTATTAATGAATATATAGATTTGGCAAAAGACTATAGTTCTGACAAAAGTAAAAGTTTCATTAATGGAATGCTTGACAAAATAATGAAAGATTTAAAACAAAATAATGAACTGAAAAAGCAAGGAAGAGGATTAATAAATTAAAACATAATAACAAACTAAAATTAAACAAATGAAAAAGTACATTTTACCATTAATTGCATTATTAGTATTTTCTATGTATTCTTGTAATGAAGAAACAACCGGAGAAACAAAAAATAATGCTGAAAAGACAACTGAAACTAAAGAAGCTACTAAAATAGAGCCTATTAAAAAAGTAGAAAGTGTTAACAATTCTATTAAAAAAGTAGAAAACATAAAAAAAGAAGAAGTTAAACCAAATACTCAAAAGATTGCAAACTTAACTTCTTTAAAAATGGATAGAATGTCTCATGATTTTGGGACTATAACTACAATAGATCCAGTTAAAACAACTTTTACTGTTACTAATACAGGAAAAAATCCACTAATAATAACTAATGCAAAAGCTACTTGTGGTTGTACTGTGCCAGTTTGGCCAAGAGAACCAATTGCACCAGGTAAATCTGCTAAAATTGAAGTTTCTTATACAGGAAAAGGAAAAGCAGGAAAACAAAATAAAACAGTTACAATTACTGCAAATACAGAGCCTGCAAGAACAATCATAAATGTTAAGTCTGTAGTAAATATTAAATAATACACTATGAACTATATGTTATTAGAAGCTTTTAGTGGGGGTAATCTTACTATATTAGCTTATGTTGCTATTGCAGCAATATTTTATTTTCTTATGCTTAGACCACAAAATAAGAAAAGAAAAGAAGAAGCAAAAGCTTTAGACAATTTAAACCAAGGTGATAGAATTATTACTTCTGGTGGAATACACGGAAGAATAGTTAGTGACAATGGAACAAATTTTTTAATTGATGTTGGCGCAAATACTAAAATAAAAATTGAAAAATCTGCAATATCAATTGAAATGACTAAGACTTTGCAAGAACCTAAAAAAGAGAAATAGAAATAATTATTTCTGATACAAATAAAAACTCGAATAATTAATTATTCGAGTTTTTTATATTCCATTATCTATAAGATTTAAGATTAAGATTCAAGATTCAAGGCAAAAAATATAGACCTATTGTGCTAAACCAAAGAATATAAGAAAGTATTCCACTAATTAATCCACCAAGAAGAAAGGATAAACGTAAATTTAATGGAATTTTAAGAATAGCGTATAAACAAGCAAAAAGTCCAATAATTCCCAGAATTATTGAAAATGTACCTTCGGGTAAATTGAGTATATTTGATAGAATCAGTTCATCGCCACCAAAATAAGATTTTTTATAAAGTACTCCATTTAATGTACTCATAATAAGATTAATAACTTCTCTGCTCCAAAATAATGATAAATAAACCCCAAACCATAAGTGTTTAGTGTATTTTAAAATAATTATTCCTATTGTTCCTGTTATTATTGTTTGCAATACTCCAGCTATTGTAATTAAAAAATTTGTGCTTGGGTTTGCTATTTCTTCTCCGTTTATTCCATTTATATAATAATCCATGCTACCATAATGTAAAATGGTTTCAAAACCTAAAATTTGTGCCATTATTATATGTCCAAGTTCATGACTTAAAGTTCCAAAAATGACAAGAAATGGAAATATAAATAATGCATGTAAAAAAGTATTTTTGTGAAACTTAATTTTTATCATTTGTTTCAAAGATAGTAAATTTGCTTATTTTTTGCATTAAATTTTAAATTTCATATAAGGTAGTTTAATAAATAGCCGAAAAGAGACAAGTAACTTGGTTAATTTAAGCTATATGTTATATTAATAATAAGCCCCAAAGATAATCACTTCTTTGGGACCCAAGTTCCTACTAAATAAGTTAAAGAATAAAATAGGAAACAATGAAAAATATCTCTTTTATTACCAAATTATTTTTTGTTTAGAGCAAGAACTTGTTTGAAAATCAGTGCTTTTTCCACTAACTGTTTCGCCATTTTCTACTTTTTTTGATGCTACTGATACCCAATATTCAGTACCTGTTTGTAAATCGTTCGGAGAACGCATCCAGCCTGGCATTGAAGATGTAGAAGTATTAAATGTATAACTAGTTGCTGTTGCTGGCAACATAGCTGTTTTAAAGAATGGCTTAGTATTCTTAATATCTAATTCAGTAAGTTTTACACAATATAAATCTGCTTCAGCTATAGCATCCCAACTTATAGTAACTTCAGTTCCTGTATGTGTAATGATTATGTTTGGTAAATCTGTTTCTGTTGCTTCCAATACATCTTTTACTTCTTTTACAAATCCATCAGAAAATTTAAGAGTAAAGATATATTCTCCTAATTCTGGTTTAGTATCAGCTTCTGCAACATCAAAATTCCTTAACTTACCTGGACCAACCCAAAATTCTGCTAAAGGATATTCAATTCCACTTGGTGAAACAACTTTACTACCTTCTGCAATTATAGATGTTCCTCCGGCAAAAAGTATTAATTTATATTTAATATTTCCCATCATACTCATTTTTTTAAGAATTACATCTCCGTAAGCATCTACATGCTGGTCTTGGTTTGGATCTGTAACACATGTACCTTCATCACAGGTTTCTCCTACTGGGCATTGTACGGTTTCACATTTATCTGTACATGATGTTAGTGATAAGCTCAATGTTGCTATCACAAATGCTAATGTTTTTAATATTTTTTTCATTTTTTTTAATTTTCATTTTAATTGTTATTGTTTAATTTATTATTATTTTTAAAACTGATACTTGGCAAAAAGGCTAAAAC
>JAAXQB010000366.1 GCA_012329085.1 Methanosarcinales archaeon
AGTTGAAATTGTTGCTAATGAAATGGACGGGGAGCTTACAACTGCAGGAATTAAGGAAGGTGCAAAATGGACTGATATTGATTATAGAAATCCATGCGTTTCATTAGATTTTGGGACTACATTAGATGGAAGAATTACAAATTCTGACACCCCTTATGCAAAAACGATTGGAAATTTTTGTGGATATGCAGGAGCAATTCCTGATGCGATTATTAAAGGAACGGATAGAGTTGATAAAATTACAGGTACTGTTATTGATGTTTTTAATAATAAAAAAGTAAGTTCTTTTATAATTATGTTAAAACAACAAAAAATAAAAGAATATGCAGAAAGAATATTAAAATTTATTATCATCGAAAAGGTTCCAGAAAATAGAACTGTATATGGAAGCGTTCCAGTAAATCCTATGGCTGCAAAAGATATATCTGTATGTTTGATAGGGTGTGATGTTGGTATAAATGGATCTGATTTAACTAAGCTATCTGAAATCGGAGCAGAAATGGACACTAAGCATGGTATTGGCTTTATTTTTGCTGTTATTGATGAAGTTATGTCGCAAGTGATATATAGACTTATAGCAGTTGCAAAAGAAGAAAAATTATTATCTCCTGATATTGTTATTGGAATTACAGGGCGTGCAGGACTCAATGGTAACAAACCAACACTTGTGCTTAAATATTTAGATAAACTTAATATTCATAAAAAAATAGAAGAACATGTTGTTTTTGTAGATGATGGTCTTGCAAGAGGCTCCGCAGTTATGGCACGATGTATGAATTCACTTGGAACTACATTTAATCCACTTGGTGGAAATCGAGGTGCAAAGTGTATTCTTGGAGCACGAATTAAATTACAAAAATAAATTACTTGAAGCTTAAATTCAATATCTAAAATAAATAATATTATGGAACCACATGACATTAAAGGAGTGCCCCTTCATACTTTCGCAAATATTTATACATAATGTTAAGTAAGATATGACTTACTTTCTGCACTCTTGTACAATTTACAAAATTTATTTTTAATATTCAATTTCAATTCGCTTCCACAAACAATACAATGTGTTTGAGAAATTATTATAAATAATGGAGGTATCATTCCATTGTATTCGATTTCTGGAAGGTTTTGTATAATTTTTCCATTTTCCACATCTTTAAGCTTTATTTATTGATGTGTTTATTTTCTTTTAGAATGTGCATATATATTAATAAAGCGTTAATATATAATAAATATTTCTATAAATATATGAATATCAACAACATTTAGAAAACTTATAAAGTTGATACATCAGAAAATTAACACACATTCGTTCCGAATGAGTTATAAAAAATCTCAAAAAGTTAAATAATGGGATTAGATTAAATACATTTAGCACTTAAATAACTACAATATGAATAAAAAAAGCGAAGATACATTTAAAATAGTTCCAGATACAAGTGTAATTATTGACGGGCGAATATCCGAAAAAATTAAAAATAAGGAGTATCTTGGAGCTGAAATATATATAGCAGAAGCCGTAGTTTCTGAAATTGAGGCACAAGCAAATAAAGGGCTTATAATAGGTAGTAAAGGACTTGAAGAACTAAAAAATTTAAGAAAATTAGCAGATGAAAATTATATTGAGTTAATTTTTACAGGTGTTCGACCAAATGCTGAACAAGTAAAGAGGGCAAAAAGTGGCGAAATTGATGCCATGATTCGAAAACTTGCAGTAAATCTAAATGCAATTTTTGTGACAGGTGATAAAGTACAAGCACAAATTGCAGAAATATATGGACTTGAAGTAGATTATATATATCCGCCCATGATTGAATTTGGACCTCTTATGATTGATAAATTTTTTACAAAGGATACAATGTCAGTGCATCTTAAACATAAAGTATTTCCAATGGCAAAAAAAGGAACAATTAAAGGTGTTCGATTTGAAAAAATAAGAAATTGGGTATGCACTTACAAAGAATTAAAAGAAATTTCAAGAGAACTTGTAGATAGAGCACGATCCGATTTTGAATCATTTACAGAAATGACATTCAATGGTGCCCAAGTTCTTCAAATACGAGATTTACGAGTTGCGATTTCAATTTCACCATTTTCAGACGATTTTGAAATTACAGCAGTGCGACCAATAATTACTGCATCCTTAGAAGATTATAAATTAAATGAAGAATTGAAGAAAAGAATTGCATCTCAAAGAGGCATACTTATTGTAGGACCACCCGGAGCAGGCAAATCTACATTTGCCGCAGGAATTGCAACATATCTAAATGATGCAGGATGTATTGTAAAAACTATGGAATCTCCACGAGACCTTCAAGTTCCAAAAGAAATAACACAATATGCACCACTTGAAGGAAGTATGGAAAACACAGCAGATCTGCTTTTACTTGTAAGACCAGATTATACAATATATGATGAATTACGAAAAACCCACGATTTCCATATATTTGCAGATATGCGTCTTGCAGGAGTTGGAATGATTGGCGTTGCACATGCAAATCGACCAATAGATGCCATACAAAGACTTATAAGTAGAATAGAACTTGGAGTTATTCCACAAATTGTGGATACTGTAATTTATATAAATAAAGGCGAAATTGAAGCTGTACAAGTTCTTGAATTTATTGTAAAAGTGCCAGCAGGTATGGTAGAAGAAGATCTTGCACGACCTGTGATAATCGTATCAAATTTTGAAACAAAGTCCCCCGAATATGAAATATATTCCTATGGTGATCAAGTTGTAATAATGCCTGTTGGAAAAGAGAAAAAGAAGGCAACATGGAAATTAGCAGAAACCGAAATTCAAAATGCCATTGGAAGATATGCAGAAGGACCGATCGAAGTTGAAATTATATCAGATAATAAGGCAATTGTTAAAGTGTCAGAATTTGATATAGCACGAGTTATTGGGAAAGGAGGATACATAATAGATAAAATTGAAAATTCTCTTGGAATTCGTATAGATGTTCGAAAAATTGAAGATTTAAAACTAAGAAGCTACACTCCTTCTATCGAATTTACAAAAAAACATTTACTACTAAATGTTCCAGAGGCAGCATCACAAAATGTAGAGATTTATATTGATAGTGAATATATATTTACAGCAACAGTCGGAAGGCAGGGGGATATACGAATAAAGCATAAAACGGAAATTGCATATCTCATCCAAGAAGCCATAGAAAATGATAATCGAATAGAAGTGAAAATGATTTAATTAAAATTTTGATATTATACGGTGGTTTTATATACTATAAATGCAATATTTAATATTATAACATTAGATAATCCTAATAGCCAATTGTAATTTAGAATGTATTTTATAATCAAATTATAAGGTTAATCTAACATTTAATAAATATATAGGAGATACAATATGAAAGATATTAAAGAACTACCAATACTATCATTTTCAGCCGTATATTCGGCAGCGCTTAATGCAAATTATACTAATTATAGAAAAACCACTAATCATAGTTGTAGTGGCAATTGTGGAGATGAATGCAGTGGCACATGCGAGGATAAATGTGGTTGCGACAAATAACAATTTTTCAATCGAATATGTGCCATACATATAGATTGAAATTTTGATTTTTTGCAATTAGAGCATCCATTTAAAGTAATGCTTTAAAAATGTAAATGTGACATGGTATTTACATTATATTAACAATAATTCTTTTTTATCATATTTTATTACATGTAAAATATTTCACTCTGTAAATATAATTTAAAATTTAATTTAAAATTTTAATTTTGAATCATTTTAGATAATAGGTTCGATTTAAGAGTTAAAACATTTATTTTCTTCTGAAATTTATTGACTAAATTATTTTCATTTACCTCAACATCTCATTATTTATGTCTCATTATTTATGTCTCATTATTTATTCTTGAATAATTTATACATAATTATTTTTAGAAATGCAAAAAATATTATTTTTATATTGTAATGTTACAAACTGTTATAAACATACAATACAGTTTGATAGAATGTGTTCCCACATATTTATTTTTTTATCTTCTACATATACATTAAAAACTATAGCATTTGTTCTTTAAATTTTTTATTCGCAGATTACGCAGATTTTTTATTGGATTTTTAATTATAATATACCCCAATGCAATTAATGCTATAAAAAAAAGATAATCATTTATGTACAAGAGTATGTAAAATAATATTCATATTGGGGGCTATTATAAACCACACTTCTATTATTTTTAATAATTTCCGAGAAATACGAGAAAAAAGGAAATTTCTCTTGGCATATAACTTTGCAAGTTATATACTAACGCTCATTTTTTCCAAATGAGCTATTGAAAATAATATCATTTATTGTTTCCATATTGCTATTTTTTTGTATTGGTGTTAATTTCGTTGATAGATAAATTTTACAATTATGTGTAAATTAAATTCCTTTAATTTAAATATTACAAAATTTCATTGTCATCTATCGCCCCTCTAAATACAGTCGTTGCAGTCCCTTCCATAAATGCAATATCATTTTCAATAGATATATTTAAAATTCCACCCTTTGTTTTTATAATCGACTTTGAATTTACTTTTCCAAGCATGTGTGCAACAAAAGCCGCTGCAACTGAACCTGTCCCACAACTTAATGTTTCAGCCTCAACACCTCGCTCATAAGTTCTAATTTCAATTTTCTCTTTTGAAATTACCTTTGCAAAATTAACATTTGTGCCATTATATTGTTCAAATGTAGAATCGTATCTAATTTTTGGTGCAATATCCATTATACTAAATTTAAAATCCTCTACAAAAATTACCGTATGCGGAACTCCTGTATTTAATGAATATACCTCAAGTCCATGTAGATTATATTTGTTATAATTGAATGGTTTTCCCATATTAACTTTTATCCACAATTCCTCTTCTTTTTTTTGCAAAGATACCGTTAAAATACCTGCAAGAGTTTCTACTGAAATATTGTTAGAATTTAAATCTATGTATCCTTTATCAAAAGCATATTTGACAAGACAACGAATACCATTTCCGCACATTTCAGGCTCCGATGCATCTTCTTGAAAAAGTCGCATTTTAATATCTGCTTTTTTAGATTTTGATATAAAAAGCACACCATCTGCACCAATTCCAAATCTTCGATTGCAATATTTCACTGCAAATTCTGGCTTTTTATCATCTAATATTTGCGTGTTATCCATTTCATCGATTAAAATAAAATCGTTTCCATTTCCATGTAATTTTGTAAATTCTATCATATTAATTTTTTAACTCCAACACTCACAGCTTGCCCAACAGATATTCCTCCATCTCCACAAGGAATATTTTTATGAACAATAAATTCAAACTCTTCAGCTTCAATCGTTTTTCTAATGGTTTCTGTTATGTGTTCATTCAATGCAACTCCCCCACTTAAACCTATTATATCAATATTGCGTTTTTTAGCATGTTTTATACTTAATTCAGCAATTCCAATCGCAAGAGATTCTTCAAACGCAAAGCTAAGCGAAGGAATTGCCTGCTTTTTTCCTTCTTTAAACATTTCATATAAACTATATAAAAGATTCGTAGTATCAAGCATTCCATTTTTAAATTTAATTGGAAGTTCTTGGGTTTTAGAGTGTATGCCCCTATTTTTTGCAAAAGATTCAAGTTTCATTGCAGACTCTCCATCGTAACTCCTATAATTTGCAATTCCAAGAATGGCAGCAGCAGCATCAAGCACCCTTCCCGTACCACTCGTTTTAATAATATTTACATTTTGTTTAAGTTGTTGTAAAACTATATCTTTTTCTGCATCTCCATATTTAAATAAAAGATTTATATTTTTTAACTCATCTTCATCTAAAACTTCATATAACATTCCATACACCATCCGCGAAGGATAGAGCGAGGCAAGATCCCCGCCTGCCATTGGTTGTGGCATAATATGAGCATGCCGTTTATAACCAAAATACGAAGATTCAAGAATTTCCCCTCCCCAAAGAGTGCCATCATCCCCATATCCCATACCATCTAATGCAATTCCAATTATATTAGACTCAATTGGTAAAGAATTATCCACCATAAGAGATATGATGTGTGCATAATGATGCTGCACTTTCACTGAATTTTTTTTAAGCTCGGCAAATTTCGTTGTGTTAAATAAAGGATGCAAATCACACCCCCATCGAATCGGTGTTATATTTGTTAATTTTTGAATATGATTTACCACTTGATTATGAAATTTAAATGAATTTATATGTTTTGTATTTCCAATATATTGTGAAATAACCAAATTAGTATCATTTGCAATTGCTACGGTGTTATTTAATTCCGCACCCACTCCAATTGTTGGACAAACTTTAAATGGAAGTTTTATTTTTGTTGGTACAAATCCTCGTGAACGGCGAATAAATGCTTTATGGCTTCCTATCAATCTGATAACAGTATCGTCTATTCTGTTTAAGATTTTTCGATTATGGATAAGATAATAATCCACAAATTTGAGCGTTTTCATTGCCTCTCCTTCATCAATAATCATAGGATTTCCGGGAAAGTTTGCAGAAGACATTACAAAAGCATCTGTGTTTGCATTATCGAATAATAAGTAATGTATGCCAGAGTATGGTAACATAAGTCCAATATTGTGAAGATCTGGTGCAACAAGATTGGAAATTTTTGATAGCTCATTCGGAACGAATGAGCGTTGGAGAAAATCTTTGATTTTAGACAGATCATTCGGAACGAATGAGCGTTGGAGAAAATCTTTGATTTTAGACAGATCATTCGGAACGAATGAGCGTTCTTCTTTTTTATTAACAACTACTATTGGTCTTAATTTAGAACTTAACAGCTCTTTTTCATTATTATTAATATGTGCATATTTAATAGCAGTATCAATATCCCTTACCATTACAGCAAAAGGTTGAGATGGACGATTTAAACAATTCCTTAAATTCATTACAGCAATGTCTGATGTTGCATCGCATGCTATATGAAATCCCCCGTCTCCTTTTATGGCAAGAAGTCTTCCTTTATCGATAGCATTTGAAGTTTCTATGATTGCATCATACCCTAAATTAATTTCATTAAAAGAAGAATCTATGAGCTTTATAGTTGGACCACATTTCTCACAAGCTATTGATTGTGCATGATATCTTCTATCAAATGGATTTAAATATTCCTCTCTACAATCAGAACACAACGAAAAATCACACATAGAAGTATTTACCCTATCAAAAGGAAGTCTATCTATTATTGAATATCGCGGACCACAATCTGTGCATACTGTAAAAGGATAGTGGTATCGTTGATTATTTTTATCAAATATTTCATTTATACATTTTTCACATACAGAAATATCTGGCGGTATTATGGAATTTAGAGTGTGTGCTTTTTTACTTTCTATTATGCTAAATTCTTTGAAATTGTATTGGTGATGTTCTTTTTTTTTATAGATGTGTTCTATATTTGAAAGAATTGGTTTTTTTGATTTGAGAGAATGTAAGAATTTATCAATGTTTTCTTGTGTCCCATTTATAACAATTTCAACTTCATTTCCAAGATTTTTTACATGCCCTAATAAATTACATTCTTTTGCAATTCGATATATAAATGGGCGAAATCCCACTCCTTGCACAGTGCCTTTTATGTTTAGTTTTATTTGCATTTTTTATCTGTGTTTATTCAATATGAGTATCGAGAAATTAGAAATTTTTCTCTGTATATAACTTTATAAGTTATATATAAGTGCAAAAATTAAAATGTAATTCCTGCTATATGTCTTTTTAAATCTATTGCATCATATTGACACATTTCATGGCAACAATAACA
>JAAXQB010000168.1 GCA_012329085.1 Methanosarcinales archaeon
ATAAATTATTGGAGTGTATGATATATAATTATTTCGCTTTTATTAAAATTTATATTTTATTTATATAAATTATGTGCTTAAATATTTTCTAATATTTTTCTGTATTTTTCAACTGCTTTTTCATAGGCAAATTCTCTTTCCATAAGGGCGCGAGCATTTTTAGTAATTTTCTCAAGATTCGGGTGATTTAAAGCCCTTATAATATTTTCCGCAATGCATTCCGGTGAGTTGTTTTCCATGATAAATCCTGTTTCTCCGTCTTTTATTACACCTGGTATGCCACCCACTGGTGTAGCCAATACTACCGTACCGCATGCCATTGCTTCTAAAACTATATTGGGGAGCCCTTCCACAAAGGATGGGACGACTAATAGCTTTATCTCATTTAGGTACTTTGGTAATATATCATTTTCTATCCAACCAATATATTTAATATTTAATTTATTTATAGATTCTAATAATTGCATTTCACTTAATACGTTTTCCCTCTCTCTACCGTCACCAATAATAATAACATTGGAATCTGTATTAAATAATCCTAATGCTTTCAAAAAATTTAATATCCCTTTTTCTTGACTTAATCTGCCAACAAAGCCAATTTCATAGCCTCTATTACGAAGATGCGTTTTATTTATGAATTTATTTATATCTATAAACAAATTTCCACCTTCTTGCGACTTGTATTTTTGAAAATTATATTCCAAAATCATGTAGTTACATTCTGTGATCACAGTATCTGCCAGCCTATAATTTATCTCCTCAATCACTTTATATAAACACCATTTGAGCAATGAATAGTTTTTGATATATTTTTTTAGCACATGTGTAGGCCTTCCGTCACTACGGATTACTATTCTTTTACCCACCATTTTAGCCAGAATTATTGGAAGTATCTGTAAGTCCTGCCCAAAAGCAAACATTATTGTTCCTATGTTATTTCGCCGATATATTGAAAGAATTGCTTTTGAAATCATGATTTGAGCGGATATAAACTTCTTAAATCTATTCCCCTCATTTCTCAAAGATAGAATTTTTCTCCTACTCAAGTTTAAAATATATTTTTCGTTATAAAAAGTAATCAAATATACATTATTAGTCTCATTTAATATAATCATCAATAATTTATTTAATGCTACTGGAGATTCAATTTCAAAATCGCCTTCAGTTATAAGTAAAATGTCAATGTTTTCTCGATCCATATATTCCTCTTATCATTTTTCAATAGAATCTCTTATACAAGCCCCATCCTTATGAATTATTATGAATCTGAGATCGAGCATATTGTATCCATGAGATTAGATAGTGGTATAGTTCCTGCCTCACTTATTGGAACGGTGAGTACTCCGATATTTTGTTTTTTCACACTCATTAATTTCACTTCATTAAATTTAAATAAACTTTCTCAGTTTTCTTAGCGATAACTTCCCAAGAATAGTTTTCTTCTGCTTTTTTTCTACCTAATTTTCCAAACTTCCTTCTAACTTCTTCGTTATCTAATAAATATTGAATTTTTGAAGTAAGATCGTCAACATTTTTTGGCAAAGTCAGCAATCCATTTTTTCCGTCATCGACAACAGTTCTAACTCCCGGTAAATTACTCGCGATCACTGGTTTTCCAGTTGCCATTGCTTCTATTAAAACCATACCAAATGATTCTGTTAATGTAGAAGGTAATATCACAATATCTGATACAATATAATATTTTGGCATATCTTTATTTGGTATATTACCTATAAAAATTACTTTATTTGCAACACCCAATTTTTTAGATAAATTTATATAATAATTCTTCATATTCCCCCCACCTACTATCAATAAAATTGTATTTTTATTTTCAATTTTCAAAAAACTCTTTAATAAATATTCAAGCCCACTGTAAAGGTAATGTCCTTTATCTAATGTACGAACAAATAAAAGAACATTTTTATTCCATAAATTATATTTGTCTTTTATATAATCACAATCCACTTCAGGATGAAATTTATCAAGATCAACACCATTTGGTATTTCGATTACAGAATGATCTATATTTGTAAGCATATTAATGTATGAATTTCTTGCAAAGTCCATGGTGGGCACAATTATTTTGTAAGCATTCGCCATTATTAATTTCATCAAAGCTATTCTATGTAATTTAAAAAATAATTTGAATAAACCCGATCCTATAACATCATTATGATAAGTTATAACATACTTTTGTTTCCACAATTTAGAAGCAATGTAAACCATCTCCCCTCCAAAATAATAAGGATAATGAAGATGAACAATATCGAAATCTTTCAACTTTAATAATTCTGGAATAAATGGTGCGTTTCCAGTTTGAAATAACGGTTTAAACCTATTCACTTTTAAAATATCTGGATATTTATAATCAACATCTGGATATTTACTTGTATAAACTGTTACATCATGCCCACATTTTGCTAATTCCAGTGAGATATGGTAACATGCATTTCCCGTTCCACCCATATATGGTGGAAAAGTGTGTGTAACTTGTGCAATTTTCATATGATATACCTATATTTTAATTTTAAAATTTATGCTAAATTAATCTTTTCTTTACATTTCCAATTTATATCGTAACTACTCACCCCTATTGAAACACTATCAAAGGGCTTTGCATGCACTCTAAATTTTGCTACAATTTGGTCTTGTGATTTGGTAAAATCAACTGCGTAAGACTGTGGTGGCTAATACTTCTCAAAAAGCAAGCAAAAGACTTTTCGTTATCAACATCCCTGATTAGAGAGGGTAAGTAGTTACTTTATATCTAATATTCTATTAACAATTTTTTTATAAATTACTATTACACCATCATAATTTAATGTATCGCTCATTCTCTTTATACTGCATTATTATCTCTTTTAATTTATCTTCAAAACGATGCCTTAAATTCCAACCCAATTTTCTTATCTTTTAAAGTTTAGTAATCAAAAAAATGATGATCATTCACCTCTATTAAAACACCATCAAAATGATTTACTTATACTCTAAATTTTGCTACCACTCAGTATTATGATTTGATAAGATCAGCAACGGAAGACTGCAGAAGTCAATACTTTTTAAAAAGCAAGTAAATGACTTTTCACTATCAGCATCTCTAATTAAGGGTGTAAATGGTTACGATCTTTTTAAATTTAATAAGATGAAAAAATCACATAATTCAATCAAAATTTATTTATTTACCCATACCCCAAAATTCTTTTAATCCATTTAAAATATATCGATAATAAAGGATTTACAATATGTGTAAGAATAGG
>JAAXQB010000334.1 GCA_012329085.1 Methanosarcinales archaeon
GCAGATTGTCAGGATTTTAAAAGCACATTTAACACTCATTCATTCTGAATGAGTTTTGAAAAGAATTGACGAAATAAGCTGCCACATCTTATATAATAAGAAAAACTTTCTCTGCGTCCTAAATTAAACAAATTGGAAAATTGGACGCAGATAAACGCAGATTATCAGGATTTTAAATATAAAGAATTGACGAAATAAGCTGTTACATCTTATATAATAAGAAAAACTTTCTCTGCGTAAATTTGGCGTTTATCTGCGTCCTAAATTAAACAAATTGGAAAATTGAACGCAGATATACGCAGATATACGCAGATTGCTAGGATTTTAAATATAAAGAATTGACGAAATAAGATGCTACATCTTATATAATAAGAAAAACTTTCTCTGCATAAATCTGCATAAATCTGCGTCCTAAATTAGGTAGAAGTTATACTTTATATGCGATAAAAAAATAGAAAATCGCTATATTTTGGAATTGTGCCGTTCATTCTAAAGCTTAGGTATTAATGGGTGATGGCGTTCTTGCAATTATTACATTATATGATGATTAAAACTCAAAATTGAAAATTAGGCTACGCTGTGGAAATCTGCAATTTCCGTTTTGAGCATAATAACATGCATTAGGATAGTTTATTTTATGAACTTTCACAAACATTGGAGACAATATTGAACAAAAATCGTATTGATTGGATATTTTTAAAATGAAATTAGAACAGGAATAACTGCGAAGAGATTGGCAATTCTTTAAAAGTGTTCTAAATTTTAGTAATCATCATTATATTTCTATCAAATTAGTTTGTGGTTGTTGCTTATTCTCATAAGATATTCAAGATTAAACAACTTGACAGTATCCGATTTTATTTTTTCATCAACTCAGATATTTTTGTAACATCTGTTGTTGGCGCACTACACGCATAATTACGACATACATAAACTGTAGCTTTACCTTCTATATTTGTCAGATATTTTGTAAACTCTGCAATCTCGGTTATGCCTGACGACAGACTCTCGATAGGAACGAAGAGTAAAACCTTGTTAGGCGAATATTGTTTATAGACTTCGTTCACCATATCTTGAGTATCTCTTGCTGATAAATTTCCCACAATTACTATCTCTAATGATGGTCCAAATCCAAAGTCCAAAGCAGATAATAGTTGAGTGTGTGCCGTAGGAATTTGACTTATATTATTTGCAAAAGTTTTGGCAATTTGCCATGCATTGTCTTCAAACTCGCTTCTTGCAGTTATACGCGATAATCGTAACAGATTGATTGCTGCTACAGAATTTCCTGACGGAATGGCACCATCATAAATCTCTTTTTGTCGCACAATTAAATTCTCACCATCCTCCGCCGTAAAAAACAATCCACCAGTTTTTTCATCCCAAAAAAAGGTCAACAAATCTTTAGTGAGATCCAAAGCAAATTCTAAATAACGAATTTTAAAAGTAGCCTCATAGAGTTCTAACAATCCCCAAATTAGAAATGCATAATCATCCACATGGGCTGTAATGCCTGCTTCACCATCTCGATAACGATGAAGTAACCGACCATCAGGACTTCTCATGTCTCTTAATATGAAATCAGCAGCGTGCATAGCCGCATTAGCATAATCCGGCTCATTCAACACTTGTGCACCTTTAGCTAAAGCTGCAATCATTAAACCATTCCAATCAACAAGAATTTTATCATCTTTATATGGGTGAGTTCGTTGCTTACGCACTTCGAATAATTTTTGTCGAGCCGATTCTAATTCTCGATATAATTCACTTACAGACATTCCAAATTCTGCGGCATAATCTGATAAAGGTCTCTGGATATGCAAAATATTTGTTCCAGACAGTTTGGATGAATTTTCTTCTCGAAAATTACCCTCATCTGATAAATTAAAGATTTTGATTACTAAATTTGCTTGTTCATCCCCCAGTATATGACGAATCTCATCAGTAGCCCAAACATAAAACTTTCCCTCCTTTGCTTCACTATCAGCATCTTCTGCAGAATAAAAACCACCTTTTTCATCCGTCATATCTCGCAAGACATAGGTAAAAATATCTCTCGCTGTTTGAGCATATTCAGATTTATTCGTTGCTTGATAGGCTTCAATATAAGCCATGGCTAACATTGCTTGATCGTAAAGCATTTTTTCAAAGTGAGGAACAAGCCATTGACTATCAGTAGAATAACGATGAAAACCAAATCCGACATGATCGTATATGCCTCCTCGGCGCATGATTTGTAAAGTTTTTTCAACCATATTAAGAGCATGTTCCTCTCCTGTTCGGTGCCAATAACGAAGTAAGAAAAGCAAATTATGAGGAGATGGAAATTTGGGAGCATTGCTAAAACCGCCATAATGCTTATCAAACCGATGTTCAAATTCAGTATACGCTTTTTCAAGAATAGATTCATCCAGATCATCTCCCAATGAGCTAATTTTTTGATGTTGTAATTCTGCAACAATCTCTTGTGCTGTATATAATACTTGTTGGCGACTTGTTGTCCAAACCTCTTTAATACGCGGAATAAGTGTCATCATTCCTACACGACCGTAACGATCGTCTTTGGGAATATAGGTACCAGCAAAGAATGGCTTTTTATCCGGTGTCATGATAATCGTAAGCGGCCAACCACCTCCACCAGTCATCATATGACAAACAGTCATGTAGATATTGTCGATGTCAGGACGCTCTTCTCTGTCCACTTTGATTGAAACAAAGGATTGATTCATCAATTTAGCCACTGCCGAATCCTCAAACGACTCGTGTTCCATAACATGACACCAGTGGCAGGTCGAATAGCCGATTGATAAAAATATGGGCTTATCCTCCTTACGCGCTTTCTCGAACGCTTCATCACCCCAAGGATACCAATTCACTGGATTTTTGGCATGTTGAAGAAGGTATGGGCTTTTTTCAAAAATCAATATATTGAATTCATCTCCACCATTAGGAGCAATATTTTTAAGTTCTTTTTCAGATAACACAATTAAGTCACCTCAATTTTATAATTTTTTAAGTCATAGATGTAGCCAAGACAATCATAAGCAAAAATCCAATGATAAGACCAAAGATGGCTGAGCGTTCGTGTCCATAGCGATGACTTTCTGTGATATCCCCCTATTAATGTCAACATCATTGCTCCTGTTATAATCGCACTCCAAATTATATGGGTTAAAAAGTATCTTAAAGAAGCTTTGATGCACTACTTGATTTTGATGTAAAAGAAATATTCACGATAAACTTTGCTAATTTTTTTATAATAATGGCACCCATTCTGTCCCATAAAAATCCACATTCATATCTTATAAGAACTGCCATAAGTATATAAAGCAAGATTATATAGTATATTTTCCTCACGAGGTTCTCTAAAAAGCAATCATGCGTTGGAGTTTTAAAAGAATTTCGCAATTTTAAATAGTGGATTTTAATTAAATCTTTTCATCATCTTTTGTGACCGATGAAAAATTATTTCTTAATTCATATCTTAAATCTGCCTTTTAAGAAATAATTTAATTAAATTTTTTCATATCTGATTGGTGTCTTCTTTCAAATTTGAATAATCAATATTTATTTAATTATTCAATATTACAATTTTAATACTAAACTTTACAAATTTTGATTTTTTTATCTATTAATAAAATAGAATTTTTTAATCTCATTTGCATATAAGAAAACAATTTCTTTTACAACTTATAAGAAATAAATATGCCCTTTAATATTTTTATCTTTTTGATTTTATTAAATCCGCAAATTTTTTTTATTCAGGGTTATTCTTAACAAATACACTTGACTTTTTTCATATATTCCACAATTATCCCCAAAAATTGTTTTTTCTTTATGTATATAAAAAATGCCGAATGAAAAGCGATTAGTTTCAAATGATTTTTCAAAAGACTATGTCCTATTTTCAGGATTATAGGAATCCGATAATTTATATGTCTTTTCATTAAACCATTTATAAGTATTCACTTTATTAAATTATGGGCATGACTGCAGTATATCAATTAAAGCATATTCTTTATGATTAATTGCTTTTTTTTATGAATGTAATTTTATAAATTATATACAGCGAGAAAAAATAATTTTTAGAATCGGATGCAAATGAACGCAAAAATCTTAAGAATTTAAACATGCAGATAAGGCTTATGATAATTTGAAGAAATAGTTTTGGCGTTTATCTGCGTCCTAAATAGGAAGCAATTATATTTTATATAATACAAAAAAAATATTAAAGCCTTAAAAACCAATTTCATTGAATTCACAAGGCTTAATTATGCAATTCTCACATTGCACTTTCAATAGTTTTGTCTATAAGATCTTTAACTTGTTCTGCAATATTATCTGGAAGTCCAGTTATATCCACACTTAAAAATCCTTTTATAATGAGAGAAGTTGCATCTGATTCTGAAAGCCCCCTTGACATAAGATAATTAAGCTCTTCCTCTGCAATCTTCCCAACAGCCGCTTCGTGTGATAAATTTAAATCCATTCTTTTAGCTTCAAGTACAGGGACTGCATAAATAAGTGCAGAATCTGATAAAATAAGACCATTGCATTCAAGATGCCCTCTTACATTTTCAGAGCCTCCAATTAAATGCCCCCTTGCAATTGATTTGGAATTATCTACAGAAATAGATCGTGATATTATATCTGCACTACTATTTTTTCCATTAAGTATTACTTTTGTTCCAAGATCCAAAACAGAATCTTTTTTACCATATGAAATACTTTGAAATACAGCTTTTGAATTATCGCCATTGCAAAATGCCGTAGGATAACTTTGAATAGATTTTACAGGATTTAATATAACATAATTATTAATGAAAATACCATTTTCTTCAATAACAATTGCAGTTCTAGGTCTTACATGCACATTTTTACCCCAATTATGTACCATAGTAAAAGTGAGTTTTCCACCTTTTTTAATATAAATTTCTGTGACTCCTATATGCAATCCAGATTCTACATGTTCTGGGGTAGTACAACCTGAAATTATATGCAATTCTGCATCTTCTTCAACTATAATGATGTTATGCACATTTTGAGTCACATCATCCTCACTAATCAAAAGACATGATTGTAAAGGCATTTTTTCTTTTATACCTTTTGGAACTCGTATAAAATATCCTTCTGTCAATTCAAGTTCTGCACGCGCTGCATATTTATCAGTTATTTTAACGGCATTCCAATAATATTCACTTAAATCATATTTAGAAAAAGCCACAGATAGAGGCATTATAACAGTATTAGAACCAAATGTTGAATAAACAGGATCTTGATTTATTTGAAGATAAGTTCCAATAATATTAGATTCGTTAAGATTTATTCCAACATTAGTCATAGATTTTTTACTAATCTCATCTAAATTTTCAAGAGTTGAAATTTTTTTTATATTTTCTACTTTTGTAATATAATCATCAAGATTTAAATCTTCTCCATATTTTGCAGGAGTTGATTTAAATTTTTCTGCAATTTCTTTTAATTCTTTACTTCTTGCTCTCGATAGCATTCGATACACCTCTTATAACCGTTTTTCATTATGTGATTTAACATTTCATTTGGATTTCCAGAACATAAAATTTGTTTATTATATAATACATGTGCTTTATCAATATCGATGTATTTAAATATATGCCCAAGATGAGTTATTATAAGCCCAGAAGTTTTTCTTTCACTTATTTTTTTATTTTTATCCAACATTTCATTCATAAGCGTTCCTAAAAGTTCTACATTCTCTACATCTACGCCACTATCGGGTTCATCATACATTATAAACTCAGGATTTTGAGAATATACTTGAAGCATTTCAGATCTTTTTACTTCTCCGCCTGAAAATCCAACATTCACATCTCTTTTTAGAAAACTGTCCATTTTTAATATAGAAGACATATCTACCACTTCTTTTTCAGATTTGGATGAAATTATATTAAGCAATGCATTAAGTTTAACTCCTGTTATAGTTGGAGGCCGTTGATGGATTATACCAATTCCAAGTCTTGCCCTCTCATCTATTGGCATACCCACTAGATCTTTTCCTTTAAAATATATTTGTCCTTTTAAAACTTCATATTTTGGATTTCCAATAATGGCATTTAATAATGTTGATTTTCCAGAACCATTTGGTCCAAAAAGTACATGTGCTTCTCCCTTTTCTATATGCAAATAGAGATCTTCTAAAATAATTTTATTTTCAATTTTAACTGATAATTCATCAATTTGAATCATTTATTCACCATATTTAATCCGATTTTAGTTTGTATTGTATTTAAATTAAGAATACGCATAACTTATGACTTGTGAGGGGTTGATGAAAATATGCCCCATATATAAGAGATAACGCACATTCGAAAAGATCATTCGAAACGAATGGGCGCAATCACTCATTCTTCTATAATGAGTTTAAGAAAATCTTTGATAGCTCGTTCGGAACGAACGAGCGTTTGCTTGTTTAGAATGAACACGCGTTTGTTCATTTGGAACAAATGAGCGTTACTCGAACGAACGAGCGTTAATGAAAGTTAAATATATAATTTTATAAATTATATACAATTTGAAAATTTACAAAAATAATGTGAAAAATAATTTTTGCAATAGAACTATGCAAAAAAATTTTAAATATTTTCTGCTTAGATATTAAGTTGTTTATCGTATATTAATGTTATTGATTCGGTTGGAATGGCTAATTTTAAATTTTTTAAGCGATGCATTTCATTTTTAATATTAGGCAATAGGATTTGGAGGAGTTTTTCTTTTATGTAAATTTAATGGTATTCGAGAAAGTATGTTATTGAATTTAACATCAGAAATTTCTTTATTTTTTTGAATAATTGTCAAATTTTCATTATTTTCATATGCAATAAGCATTTGATCAATTAATTCATATGAAAGCCCAAGCTCTTCTTCATCAGTTTGTCCTTCCCACAATCCTGCTGATGGTGCTTTAGATATTATCTCTTCAGAAATTCCCAGATATCGAGAAAGTGCCCGAACTTCAGTTTTATACAAGTTTCCAATTGGTAGTATATCCACCCCTCCATCACCATATTTTGTATAATATCCAAGTAATATTTCAGTTCTATTTCCAGTGCCAATAACCATTTTATTAAATGAATTTGCATAGAAATAAAGAATTGCCATTCTAATACGAGCTTTTAAATTGCCTTTTGTACGATTATCAGATTGATTGCCATCAGGAATTACATCCATAAAAGAATTTAATATTTCAGATATGTCGATTGTTTTAAATTCTATTCCAAGGGATTTTGCTTGTTTTTCTGCATCTAATTTATCTTCATTTCTTACAAGGTTTGAATCTGGAAGGTGAATTCCAATTACACTATCTTTGCCAAGTGCTTCAACTGTAAGATGTGCAACAAGTGTTGAATCTATACCACCACTTAATCCAATGATTGCACCTGATGCATTCGATTCATTTATTTTATTTCGTATGAATTCTATAATTTTATTTTTGTGTTTTTCTAAAGGAAAAACCAACTGCGGAAAAATCTTTGATTTTTCAATGTTTGTTTTTTCAATATCGTTATTTTTCATTGTATATAATTGTATATAAAGTATAATTTTATTTTAGTATATAATTTGTAAATCTCATTCGGAAAATTTGTTCGGAAAGCTCATTTGGAAAGCTCATTTGGAACGAATGGGCATTATTTGTTCTGATTGAGTGTTATTCCATAATTAACCACACATATATTAGAATATAATTTTCTTTTTAAATTGAGTTTATATTTAGTGTAATATGCTTTATAGGTTTTATGTTTTTTGCATTTTAAAATACTTGAAATTTGATATTGATTGACCATTTAATAAAAATAATGACTAAATTAAACTAAAATATAAACGAAAATACAAAACTTTATATTTTATAAAGTATGTTAAATTTATTCAATAAGATTAATTAACAATAACATGAAGTAAACAATTTTAATTTCTTATTCATAAATATATTATCGGTAATCAATAATCATGTCAAATATAATAAAAGAGATTGGTGGAATTATTATTTCACCACGAGCAACATTAGAAGCCATATCAAAAAAAGAAGATATTAGTGGCGCATTTATAGTCGTTTTAATTGCAAGCATACTTTCTGGAATATTTAGTATTTTATTAGATAGGCCGATGTCAAAAATGATGACTGAACTATTAGGTATTGAAATTCCCCCCTCTGAACCAATTTCATTGCTAATAACATTTGCATTAATTATAATTTTTAGCCTTATTACTTGGGTGATAGTAGCAGGAATTTTTAGATTGATTGCCAGTGTATTTGGAGGGGAAGGAAGTTATAAAAAAATTATTCAGCTTTATGGATATGTATATGCAATTATTTTTGTTTTATCACCATTGCAGACCATTATTTTAATGATTGCATTTCCAATAATGCCAATTCATGGTATTATGGCAATAATGGGAATTTTCGGTTTAATAGGTATAATTTGGAATTTAATTATATCTACTTTTGCCATAAGCATAGCTGAAAATATATCAATAATCAAAGCATTTTTTGTGCTATTGATATCCTATATTATATTTATTATACTGTTGGTTGTGATGTATTTTATATTTATAATTTTATTAGTTATTATAATGATGGCATTTATATAAATAATTGAATGAATTTTAAATAATATTTTTTATATTACGCTCGTTCGTTCGAAAATCAGAGATTTTCTCATACGCTCATTCGTTCCGAATGAGCTTTCCGAATGAGCTTTCCGAATGAGCTTTCCGAACGAGCTATAAAAAAAAATAAATTTGACCATATTATATTGACTTAGGGCACAAATTGTTTTAATTTGCATTCCCAAGTATAATAATTAAATATATATATATATATATATAGAAATTAATTTTATATATATTAATATCACATAAAAATAATGCCACAAAAAATTAACAAAACACAATATGAATCATTCATCTTTTATATTCACTCTCAACAACTTCTCGAATTTTTTCCACCGTCTTTAATCCAATTCCACCCACTTCCATTAATTTTTCTTTATTCGCAGTAATCACACCTTTTACTGAACCAAAATGATTTAATAAATTCCGTGCAGCTTTTGGACCAATATCAGAAATTGAAGATATTACATACTCTTGCTGTTCAGGTAAAAGCATAGCGGATTTTTTACCATGCAAACTAACCTCCCTCTTTTCATCTATTTGCTCTCGCTTTGCAAGAAGCTTAATGAGTGATGCCGAATCAGAAGAATCTCTTGTATAAAAGATTGAAACGCCAAATGAAATAGATAGTGATGCCAATGCACCATATATCGAATTTGGGTTTAATTGACGAGCTGTAAAAAGTCCATCACCTTCTATAATTAAAATTGACTTTTCATATACGCGAGACATATTTGAAATTTGTTCAAATATTTTTCTATCTATTAAAGAATTTGCAAAATCCACTCCTGTTTTTCGCTCTATTGCCATTCTATTACTTACAACATAATCCCCAACTTCGATTTGTTTTACTATAATGTGGCATCCAAGTTTTTCAATTAATTGTACAACTTCGCTTCGTGTTTCTCTTTGGTCTATATATATAGTTAATTCTTCATCAAATTCATAGATCTTTTTTTGAGGTAATTCTTTTAATTCAATGAAATTTGAGCAATCTTTAGAAATGCTACGAATCTTTTCTTGCATAACTTTTTCATTTCGTTTACTAATATGATAAAATGCCTCATCTCGCGTACCTTTTGTAATGAGTATAATAATTTTACCTTTCGATTTTCGTCCAGTTCTTCCTTTTCTTTGAATCAATCTAATTTCAGATGGAATGGGTTCATAAAATACCACTAAATCAGTAGCAGGAATATCCAATCCTTCTTCTGCAACTGAAGTTGACACAAGTACATTATAGTCACCATCTTTAAATTTATCAATAATTTCGATTTGCTTTTTCTGAGTTAATCCTTTATCTTTATATCTTGAACCTTGTCCTGTAAATTTTTTAGGTCTAATTCCATCCAATTCAGAAAGACTATTTGCTACTAAATCAGCCGTGTCTCTAAAATTTGTAAATACAATAATTCTTGAATCTAAATTTTCTTTAACATGGTTCGAAACAATATCTCTTACAACACTTAACTTTGGATGCTCTATTGTACAATCTTTAAGGTCTTGTTTTATCTGTTTAACAGCAACATCATTAAATAACCGTTTTGAAGCTTTGCTTCCGCTTTTTGAGAGTGATTCGTTTTCAAGTTTATCAAAATATCGTATGGTGGCACCAATCCCCTGTGTCTCAATAACTTCAAGTGCATGACTTAATTTCATAATTTCTGCAAGAATGGAAATTGCAGAATATATTGCAGGATTTCCAAGTTCTCGCAATTTGGATTGTAATCGTGCTTGAAATGATAATAAATCCTTTTTTGTGGCATTTGCACCATTTGGAATTAAATATCCAATACTAACAAGTTTTTCAAATTTATTTTCCAATACTTTTAATACTTTATCTCTAATTTCTTTTATTTCATCAGAAAGATTTACTTTTATCCACTCAATTTTTTTTTCATAAATATATGGAATCACATCACTATCTTCTTCTGTTTTTATAGCAACTGATTCAATTCTTAAAGTTTCGCATATTCCTTGTATTTTTTCATCATTACTTCCGGGACTTGCAGTAAGTCCTAAAACAAGTGGATTCTTTGCAGTTTCGTGATATTTATTTGCTATGTATGTATAAGCATAATTTCCAACAGCTCTATGAGTTTCATCAAAAGTAATATGAACAACATCTTTTAAATTAATTCTATAAGAAAGAAGGTCATTTTCAATCACTTGTGGCGTAGATATAATAATTTTTGCATTGTTCCAAAGGTCTGCTCTTTTCGATGATTCTATAGCACCAGTTAAAGAAATTATTTCATTTTCATCTATTGCAAGCACAGATTTAAAGAATTTAGTATGTTGCTCAACAAGTGGTTTTGTTGGTGCAAGCATTAGCACTTTTCCATTAAATCTGCCAAGTCGTGCCACACTAACAATTAATGCAACAATTGTTTTTCCAAGCCCTGTTGGAATTACTACAAGTGTAGAGGAATTAAGTGCACAATCTATAAGAGACATTTGATATGCTCTTTGCTCGACCGTATCAGGCTTTATTAATGGATGTTTAATGTATTTTATCATAAGTTGTAACAAGAAATTAAAAAATTTTTAAGTATATAACTTTGCAAGTTATATACAAAAACAAAAAAAATGTAATAGAATTATTTTATGATGATATTTATTATGATATTTCCTCATATGGAAAATCATTTATCATCAATAATAGGTATAAATTGATTTAAAAAATGTATGTGTTTATCCATTAACGCTTAGAATATTTCTAAAAAGCTATAAATTATCTGTATTAATTTGTGTCAATTAAATTTTAATCTACAGATTGATATTTTTGTATGTGTTTATCCATTAACGCTCAGAATATTTCGAACAAGCAAACACACATATCGTTCAATCATGAGCAAACGCTCGTTTATTCCAAACGAGCTATAAAAAAGCCATTAAAAAAATATTTCAACCCTTATTTTAATAAAAATGTGTTGTTAATATGCAATTAATAAAAGAAAATAATACACAATCGTTTTGATTATATCATCAAAGATTTTTTAAATACAAATTTATTTTAAATAGACACTAATTTATTTTTCCATGTGCGATATATTTTATTTAACATATCCATAATTTATCAAATGTGACGAGTGTTAAATGAATTTAAAAAACGATAACAAACAATAACAAATGTTCTTTTTGAGAATATATTTTTAAATCAATTAAAATAATAAAAAAATTTTAATATCTTTCAATTCAATAAAAAATAAAATTCTGGCATAAGTTTTAATTTATACCATATCTTTTAATAAATTTTTATTTTGTAATTTGTTTATTATTTTTTATTAACACATTCGGGATGAATGGGCGTTACATACAATTTATAAAATTATATACCCAATAAAAATTTTAATTTTTCATTTTAGATTTAAATGAGATAACGCTCATTCGTTCTTAAATGAGCAAACGCTTATTTATTCTGAACAAGCAAACAATCATTCGTTCCGAATGAGTTATTGAAAATTTCTCCAACTCGTTCTCAAAAAGAATGAGTGTTAAATATATAATTTTATAAATTATATACAATTAAAAAGTAAAATTAAATTTTACTTTTATTTATCCACTCTAATCACATGCCCTTCAAGAACAGCAAGCTCACTAACTGCTACTTCAGTTATATTTCCTCCAACTTCTATTTGATAAAGCCCAATAGGTTTTACTACAAATTGTGTTTCACCGTAGATTGGACCTTCAGTTGAATATGGTACAACAAATTCAAAATTGCCATTAGAATCGGATATTTCTGTTTGTCTATGTACAAATGCTCGGTTTTGATTGGACATAATTGCAATAGATAGATTTACAGTTTCATTTGGTTCTATATTTCCTCTAAGGGTGGCACCTTCTACCTTTTCAAAAGTTTTTATATGGTGAACATTAGTAGCTCCTATTGATCCAGCAACAGATGGAGACTCGTGAATAAGTCTAAAATGTGAAAGAGCTTCGACTGATATTTCCTCTCCTAATGAAACTTCAGATCCATCGAATAAATGTAATCTTGTGACCATAGTATTCCAATATGCAAGACTTGGAACCTGTTGTGGATTGCCATCAGGTCCAGTGATAACATCAGTAAATATTTCCCAAGCTTTTTCAGCATCCCCTCCTACCGACCATATTGCAATTGGCATGAATATACCATCCATAAATGCCATCCTAGAATCTATCATCACATATCTAACTCCCAAATCTTCTGCAATATATTTTGCTTCGGATTCTTCTTGTGCTGTGAAAAATGTTGATGCGCCAGGACTTCTTGTTCCATCATCAAGTAGTCTTCCACCAATTCCTGCTTGAAATGGATTTGCAACAGGAATTCTATGTGCATAATATGTAATAATATGCCCATAATCCCACCAACTCATTACACTGTATGCTTCATCTGGAAATGGAAATCGCTCTCCTGCTGGTGGTGCTTCATAAATTCCATAAAAATCAATTCCGGGATCTGGTGTATTCTCCCTCATCCATAGCAAGGATTCATGCCAATCAGGTTGCACACCTGTGCCCCATTCTGACATTTGCATTGAACTTTGTGCACTTGGGATTATTGAAACTGAAAGAACCAATAACATAACTGTCCCCAACATAAAAACATCAGCAACACTTAAATGATTTGGAACAAATGCTTTTAAATCTGAAACTTTTTGAACTTTTTCTTTAAATAATTGTTGAGTTTTTTTAAGTCCTCCTAGATCCATCAATTTCACTCCAACATATCCTGAAAGAATTGCGGCATTTACAGCAAAAAAATATGCAAATCGATTCTGTGATGCCATTGCAAAAAACATTAGCGCACTCCATGCAAGTAATAAGGTTTCTATTGATTTCCATTTTGTTGCAACCTTTATACCAAGTACAATAAAAGCAATTAATGAAATAAACAGTGTTGTTGTAAAATTTCCCCATGCCATTGAAAGTGTAAATACGCCACCTCTAAAAAACATTGGATGAACTTCTGCAA